>JABMOP010000022.1 GCA_013204125.1 Rhodospirillales bacterium
ACCACCGATCCGGCGCCCGATCCCCTGCCCGGCCCAACCGGAATGCCCTGGGATTTGGTCCATTGGATAAAATCAGCAACGATCAGGAAATAGCCAACATAATCCATTTGCTCGATGATGCCGATTTCATATTGAAGGCGATCAAGGTAGGGGCGGCTGGCCTCAGCTTTTTCCGCATCGCTCATACCCGGGGTCAGAACTTCCTCGGTGAGGCGTTTGTCCAAACCCTTCGCCGCCAATTCTTCCAGCACTTGAGAAAAGCTGCGTCCATCGTCCGATATCGGCGGCCGTGGCAGCAAAGGCTCGCGGCCTTCCGACATGACCCCGCACCGCTTGGCGATAACCAGCGTGTTTTCAATGGCTTCGGGTAAATCGGCGAACAGGGCGCGCATTTCCTGAGGTGATTTGAAACGATGCTCAGGCGTCAAAACGCGGCGGCCGGTCTGGCTCACATAGGCGCCATCGGCGATGCAGATCAGGGCGTCGTGGGCTTCATACATATCGGCGGACAAGAAGAAGCATTCGTTGGTTGCGACCAGCGGGATATCGCGGGCGTAGGCGAGATCGAGAAGCTTCGGCTCGATCGTTTTTTCCGCCGCCAAATTATGGCGCATCAATTCGATATAAAGCCGGCCCGAAAACGCGCCTTGCAGACGATCCAGCAGAAGCGCCGCGGCATCCTCTTGGCCTTCCAATAGCAAACGTCCGAGCCCGCCGTTGGGACCGCCTGTCAAAGCAATCAAGCCATCGGAATTGGCTTCAATTGTTTCCAAAGATAGCCGAGGTTCCGCGCCGCCGTCCGGTTCAAGATGCGAGAGGCTGACAAGTTTTAAAAGATTGCCATAACCGATATCGTTCTGGGCCAGCACCACCAATTGATCGGGTTTTGACAAGGCATTATCGGCGCTGGCGCCACTGAAACCTGCACCTTCTTCCTTGGTTCCGGAAAAGGGCGTCACGGCGAGCTGGCAACCGATGATGGGTTGAATACCACCGGCTGCGCATTTGCCGGAAAATTCCATACCGCCGAACAAATTCACCGTGTCGGTCATGGCGACCGCGGGCATGTGGTGGCCCTGGCACTGCTTGACCAGATCGGGGACTTTGATGGCGCCTTCCAAAAGAGAATAATTGGTGTGGACGCGGAGATGGACGAAATCGGCGTGCGGCATGGCTAAGAGAATTTCAGATTCTCAAGCCTGAGTCATCAGCTATTGAACGAGCTGAGTGCGATTTATCCCCAGAAAAATGAATAACATGGGGATAACCCGTCATTCCCCGTCGTAGCGAAAGCGGAAGACGTCCCCTGCCCGTTCCACCAGGCCGAAAGTCGGCGCCGGGAAATGCGCCGGGGCAACAATGAGATCGGTGCCGGCGGCGCGTTCCAGGAAATCCCGCCGTGTTTTTATAGCCAGGGCGGGATCGCTGCAAAATGCAGAACACCAATCGGGAAAAGCGAGTTGCAACGGGTGATGGATCATATCGCCGATGAGGATGGATTTCACACCGCGGTCTTCGACGGTCAGGCCGACATGGCCGGGGGTGTGGCCGGGCAAAGGTTCGAACCTGATGCCGTCTTCGATGGCATGGTCCATGGCGACGAGTTTGGATTGGCCGGCGGCGATGATCGGCAGGACGCTATCGACAAAATGCGCCATCGGCTGTGCGGCAGCCGCGTTTTCGGCTTCCAGATGCTTCCACTCGGTTTCGGCGAACAGATAGGTTGCGTTCGGATAGGTCGGCACCCATTGGCCGTTCTCTAAGCGCGTGTTCCATCCCACATGATCCGGGTGGAGATGCGTGCACATGACAATGTCGATATCTTCCGGGTTCGTGCCGGTATCTTTGAGGTGGTCCAGCCAGGGTAAATCCTGCTGGCTGAATCTCGGGTTAAGGCGTTCTTTATGATTACCGAAACAGCCATCCACCATAATGGTGTGATGGGGCGTCTTGACCAGGAAGCTTTGAATAGGCGCAACGAGCATACCGCTATCTAAGTCGAAATGACGCGGGATCAGCCAATCGCCATGTTCGTCCAACACGTCCGCCGACCAATCGGGCAGCAAGTGCCCAGGATCGAACATCGGACCATCCTGTTCGATCACGGTCTCGATGGAAAATGCGCCGATTTGTTTATTTGGCATGTTGGCCTCCTCTAACCTGCAACCAGTATTCCGTCTTCTAATTTTAGCACCCGATCCATGCGCGCTGCGAGCGTCGGATTATGGGTGGCGACCACCGCGGCAAGCCCGGCGCCGCGCACCAAAGATAACAGCATTTCGAACACTTCGTCTGCGGTTCCAGGGTCCAGATTGCCGGTCGGCTCATCGGCCAGCAAGACGTTGGGTGCGTTGGCAAGGGCGCGGGCAATGGCGACACGTTGTTGTTCGCCGCCAGACAGCCTTGCAGGCCGGTGGCTTAAGCGCGCTTGTAGCCCCATAGTCACAAGCAAGCTCTCGGCTCTCTCCTGAGCGTCGCCCTTACCAATCCCATTGATCAGTTGCGGAATAACGACATTTTCCAGCGCTGAAAATTCGGCCAATAAATAATGATACTGATAGACGAAGCCCAAATTTTCGCGGCGAATTGTCGTCCGTGCATTATCGTTTACGGAACTGGCTAATTTGCCCATGACCCTAACTTCGCCCGCTTCGCTATTTTCAAGCAATCCGGCGATTTGCAGGAGGGTTGATTTGCCCGACCCCGAGGGGCCGACCAAGGCGACGATTTCCCCCGCTGCGATTTCCATATCGATACCGCGAAGGATTTCTAAATTCGCTTCGCCTTGGTGAAAGGTTTGTTTGACGCCGGCGAGTTTGAGGGAAGGTTCGGTCATGTCGATCACTCGTATCTGAGCGCTTCAACGGGATCTAAGCGCGCCGCCCGCCAGGACGGGTAAATAGTTGCCAGGAACGAAAGCCCCAATCCCATGAGCACCACCG
>JABMOP010000259.1 GCA_013204125.1 Rhodospirillales bacterium
CAGGTAATGGGTGGTCAGCAATATGGTGGTGCCGGTTTCGCGCAATTTTCGAATATAACTCCAAAGCTGCTGGCGTAATTCTACATCGACGCCGGCGGTTGGCTCGTCCAGCACCAACACCGGCGGCGAATGAACCATCGCTTTGGCGATGAGGAGCCGGCGCCGCATTCCGCCCGATAGGGAGCGCGCGTAAGAATCCGCCTTATCGTTCAAAAATACGGCATTCAATATTTCGTCGGTCCGTCGCTTGGCCTTTGGAACGCCGTAGAGCCCGGCCTGTACTTCCAATATTTCGCGCGGCGAAAAGAAAGGGTCGATATTAAGCTCTTGAGGGACAACGCCGATCGAGGCGCGGGTCTGGCGCATCTCAGCTTCAATATCGTGTCCCCATATTTTAACATTGCCGGAATTTTTTATGACCAAACCGGCCATGATATTTATGACCGTGGATTTGCCTGCGCCATTGGGGCCTAGAAGCCCAAAGAACGCGCCCCGCGGTATTTTTAAATTGATATCGGTCAGCGCCGCTTCGGATGCGCCCGCATAGGTCTTATTTAGATTACTGATCTCGACGGCAAATTCGGGCAGGGAGGCGTTCATATCAATTCAATATTTGTTGGCGGGGTGATCGTTAGGCTGTTGATTGTCGGTGCTTGATCGGTATCATTCAGCTGGGCAAGGGTCAACGACCCGCTCAGCCAGATTGCACCCTTACGAGTTAAAAAGCATGGCCTCATCCGAAGACGATCAAACGATTATCGTAGACGACCGACGCGTGTTTTGTGATGGCGGCACCCTTGGTCATCCGGGCGTTTATATAAACATAGAAGGCGACGGCACGGTCGTTTGCCCCTATTGCAGCCGGCGTTATCGGCTAAGCGATACGGCCGGCGCGGCGGCAAAGCACTGACCGATAAACCGGCAAAGATGGAACATGTTTTCCTGATCGACGGGTCGGGATTTTTGTTTCGCGCCTATTTTGGCGTAAAGGCGGATATGACCCGGTCCGACGGCACATCGGTAAACGCCGTCTATGGCTTTTCGCAAATGCTGTTGAAAATGGTCCAAGACACCGACGCCGATCATATCGCCGTCATATTCGACCGGGCGCGCAAAACCTTCCGCAACGACATTTACCCCGAATACAAAGCCCATCGTCCGCCACCGCCCGATGATTTGATCCCGCAGTTCGAATTGGTGCGTGAAGCCACACGGGCGATGAATTTGCCGTCGGTCGATATGGATGGGTTTGAAGCCGACGATCTGATCGCCACCTATGCCCGCCAGGCCGTCGAAAAAGGCGCCGACGTGACCATCGTTTCCACCGACAAGGACCTGATGCAGATGGTCGGGCCAAAGATCAAACTGTTCGATGCCATGAAAAATCGCACCATCGGCCCCGATGAAGTGGTCGAAAAATTCGGCGTCGGCCCAGAGCGGGTGATCGACGTTCAAGCCTTGGCCGGTGATTCGTCGGATAACGTGCCGGGAGTGGCGGGCATCGGCATTAAAACCGCGGCCCTATTGATCGAAGAATATGGCGATTTGGACGGTGTTCTCGCCCATGCCGGAGACATCAAGCAACCGAAACGCCGCCAATCGCTGATAGAACAGGCCGACCTTGCCCGAATATCCCGCCAGCTTGTGACGTTAAGACAAGATGTGCCGGTCGAAGTGCCGCTCGAAGATTTCGCCATTCGGGCGATTGATCCGGAAGTGCTTATGGCGTTTTTTCAAGAACAGAACTTCAAAACCCTCATATCCCGGATGGAAAACCGTTTCGGCGTCAAGGCGCCGGCGGCGCCCGCTGTATCCGCTGCGCCCGCCAAGAAAGATGCCGCCGCGCCGGCCAAGAAAGATGCCGAAAAATCCGGCGATAAGCCCATATCGCCACCCGCCGGGATGTTTCCGGAAACGACCGCGTACGAATTGGTGCAGGACGTATCTCGCCTTCAAGCCTGGGTCGATGAAGGAATGGAAGCCGGCATCCTCGCCGTCGATACGGAAACCACCTCGCTCGATTCGATGACCGCCGAACTGGTCGGAGTTTCGCTGTCGATCACGCCGGGCCGCGCCTGTTATATCCCCGTCGCCCACAAACAGCCCGAAGCGCAGGCGACGTTGGATTTGGACGACACCCCGTCGAACCAGAACGGTGAAAGCGTCGTTCAGGTTCCCAGGGAACGCGCCGTCGAAATATTGAAACCTCTTTTGGAATCACCCGGCGTCCTCAAAGTCGGCCATAACATTAAATACGATATGGAAGTTTTGACCCGCTACGGCATTGATCTGGCGCCGGTCGATGACACCATGCTTATATCTTATGTTTTGGAAGGCGGCGCCCACGGCCACGGCATGGATGAATTGGCCAGCCTGCATCTCGGCCATGAGACGATCAAATTCAAAGATGTGGCCGGCACCGGTAAATCAAAAATCACCTTCGATCTGGTGCCCCTTGATCAAGCCTCGAACTACGCCGCCGAAGACGCCGACATCACCAACAGATTATATGCCGCCCTGAAACCGAGATTGCTCGGCGAACATCTGGTCGGTGTCTATGAGACCTTGGAGCGGCCGCTGATAAAAGTGCTCTCGGATATGGAGAAACATGGCATCCGCGTCGATGCCAAGGTGCTGAAAGATTTGAGCAAAGATCTCGCCCGCCGGCTTTTAGACCTCGAAGGCGAAATTCACAGCCTCGCCGGGCGCGAATTTAATATCGCCTCGCCTAAGCAATTGGGCGAAATTCTTTTCGACGAAATGGGCATGGGAGGCGGTAAAAAAGGTAAGACCGGCGCCTATGCGACCGGCGCCGACATATTGGAAAGTTTGGCCGCCGACGGCCATGAATTGCCGGAACGGGTTTTGGGGTGGCGCCAATTGGCGAAGCTGAAAAGCACCTATACGGACACTTTGGTTGACAAGATCAATCCTGCGACGGGCCGCGTCCACACAAACTACTGACAAGCCATTGCATCGACCGGGCGGTTGAGTTCCA
>JABMOP010000260.1 GCA_013204125.1 Rhodospirillales bacterium
CCGTCGACATCGAATTTCCAGCCGTGATAGACGCATCTAATGCCGTTCTCTTCGTTGCGCCCGAAAAAGAACGAGGCGCATCTGTGCGGGCAGCGGTGATCCATGATGCCGATCTTGCCCGAGGTATCGCGAAAAGCGATGAGTTTTTCGCTCAGCAGCATGATCCGCAGCGGATCGCCATCGGCAACCAGTTCAGAAGACATCGCCGCCGGAATCCAATATTGGCGCATCAATTGGCCCATCGGAGTCCCCGGCCCGGTTTGGGTGAGGAGGTCGTTTTCTATTGCGGTCGTCATCTGGCATCTCCCATTCATCTTAGATGCAGCCTATCACGCGCCCCTTTTATCGATAAAGCGGTTCTGTTTAACCTGGTTCCGAAACTCGGCCTCCAAGGTGCCGGCATTCAAGATTTCGAACTCCGGCGTTAATTCAAACTTGGATTTGATGTCGCCGGCCAAGCGCCCGCTGACGGCGCCGCCATCTGCACCGCCCGATAATTCGATGGAAACGCGAAATGCATCCAGGGTTTCGGTTTCTTCGACTTCGACTTTGTAATCGGCGACGTCCAACTGGCGCAGCATATAATCGTCGAAATCTGCGTGGTTGATGTTGATGCCGCTGACTTTGAAAAAGCCCGATGTGCGCGCCGCGTGCCACAGCATAGGATACACCGACAAAGGATCATCGGCGTTGGGATCGGCGCGTTGCCATTTTACGTAATCGCCCATGTTCCAGCGCAAAAAAGGCGTGATATTATTGTTCCAAAGCGGCGTGATGACCAACAATCCAATCTCGCCTTCGGCCACCGGCTGTTCGGTGTCTTCGTCCACCACTTCGAAATCATAAAGGTCCGACCAGAACCGCATGCCATCGTGGCTGGCGGTCTCCGACGCCAGCGCCGAGCCTTCGGTGCAGCCGAACTGGTCGTAAACTTCCGCGCCCCATAATTTCTGCACCCGTTCGCGCTTGCCCGACGATAAAGGCTCGGCGGCGGTAAGGAATTTGGTGACACTGCTTTTGGCTAGATCGACGCCCATCCGTTCGGCCACTTGCGCCAGTTGCAGCCCATAGCTTGCCATGCCGGCAAACACGGTCGGCTTCAAGGTCTCGATCAATTCAACTTGTAATTCCGACGGCGTCGAATTGCCGGCGCCGCACCAGATCGTGCCGATGCCAAGCTCTTCCGCCGTCCTGGCAAACAAGCTGCCGACCGGGTGGATCCCAAGCGGGTAGGCGATATGGGCAAGATCGTCCGGCCCGGCCCCCGCGGTCAGCCAAAGCCGGCGAAAAGCTTCGAGCCCGAAACGCATATCATCAAGAGATCGCGGGTAGAAAAGCGGTCGCCCGGTGGCCCCGCCGGAACGCCAATATTCGACAATTTGGGATCGGCGCCCGACGCAGAAATCATCAAAGAACCTCTCCGGCGCTAAGTGACGCAATTCGTCCTTGGTGAGGATCGGGATTTTGCGCCATTCATCGGGATCGTCCAGCTTGTCCATATTGATATGGTCCAGCCGCCCTTTAAAAAACGCCGATGATTTAGCGCGTTCCACCGCCAGTTTCTTACGGGCCGAGCGGACGCGTTCGATATCGGCGATGCTTTTCGCCGGAAACGGTAGTTCAGGCGTTTCCCACATATATTTAATCCCTGTTGGCGCTTGTGCTTATGTGCCTTACCGATAAGGTTAGCGACGGAAGTGATCAATTGAAAGTACGGGATTATGAAAAACAGTCACGGCAAGCATATCTTCAGGGCCGACCATGTGGGCAGTTTTGTGCGGCCCGAGGAATTGATCTTGGCCGCCCGCGCGCACAAAGCCGGCGAAATAGACGCCGACGGGTTTCGCCAAGTGCAAGATGGCGCAATCGCCGAAATCGTCGCCTTTCAAGATAAGATCGGCATGGGTTCGATCACCGACGGCGAATTTCGCCGCGCCGTCTGGTCCGGCGGCGTTATATCGGCGATCGATGGTATGGGCGTGCGCGATGAAGGCACGCTCACCTTCAAGTCCGAAGACGGTGATGTCTTCACGCCGCCCTCGCCCTACGCCGAACATAAATTAAGCCGCAAACAGGCGATCGTCGTCGATGATTATAAATTTCTGAAATCCTTGAACCCCAAGGGCCTGCCCAAAGTCACCATGGCTTCGCCGCCGGTATTGCACTTTTTCTTAGGCGATCAAAGTTTCGATAAGGGCGCCTATCCGGACCGCGCGCAATATTTTGCCGATCTGGCATCGATCTTTCGAGACGAAATTGCAGAACTGGCGGCGGCGGGGTGCGAATATGTGCAATTGGACGATACCGCCCTGCCGTGCAATTGCGATGATGCCGCCCGCGCCGCCATTAAAGACCGCGGCGAAGATGCGGACGAGCTGACCGATGCGTATATCGCCCTCATCAATGGGGCGATATCGGAGCGGCCGGATAATATGACGATCGGCCTTCATATGTGCCGGGGAAATTTGAAGGGTATGTGGATGGGCGAAGGCGGCTATGAGCCGATTGCCGATAAACTATTTAATCAATTGAACGTCGACACATTTTTCTTGGAATATGATACCGAACGGGCTGGTGATTTCGCGCCGCTGCGCCATCTGCCAGAGGCTAAATTGGCTGTATTAGGCCTGATCAGTTCAAAAACACCTGTTTTAGAAGAAAAAGACGCGATCAAACGGCGCCTCGATGAAGCGGCTAAATTTGCCCCCCTGGAACGGCTGGCTTTAAGCCCTCAATGCGGATTTTCATCGGGCGGCGGCGATGGACAGGTTATTGGCTCTGACGGTACGTTGCAGAAATTGGGACTGATCCGCGAAATTGCCTCTGAAGTGTGGGATGAAGGCTAAATTTTAGCTTTTCGTCCCACTATTTTAAGGCAAGTGGGACGCGTTTCCAATCCGCTGAAATGGGCCGCATCCCTTGCTCACTAACGATTTCGCTATGGTCTTACCCCTATTTTGTGTGCTAGTAATAAAATTAATAGAGCAAACGTAATATTGGGCCTCGTTGGTTCGATATAGGGGGAAGAGTTAACCGTAGGCAGTCCAGGGTCCGGCCCGTTAATTCAGGCCGGTATTGGTAAAGTTTTGGGGGATTGAGCCGTCTTAATCGTCGGCTTGCTTCTCGTTATACGTAAAGTATTCCAAGGAGAATTTGTATGAGTGACGACAGTGCCACGCTAATTAAACTCATCGCCGACATGGAAGAGGATGACGCCGTCGCAATGGCGAAACAGTTCCTCGATGACGGCATGGAACCGGCGGATATGCTGGAAATTTGCCGCTCGGCGATGGATATCGTCGGCCAACGCTTCGAAGATCAGGAATATTTCATTCCCGAATTGATCCTCGCCGGTGAAATGCTGGAACAGATCGGCGATATGGTGAAACCGCTGATCGCCGCCGGCGCCGCAGACGCCGCGGACCGCGTGTCGGCGGGTACGGTGTTGATCGGCACGGTGCATGGTGATTTGCACGATATCGGCAAAAACATTGTCACCTTCATGCTCGATGTGAACGGATTTGAAGTCATTGATTTGGGTGTTGATGTTCAACCCCAGGATTTCGTCGATGCCATCAAGAAAGACGCCCCGCCGATTGTCGGTTTGAGCGGCTTTTTGACCCTGGCCTTTGATTCCATGAAAGAAACGGTAGACGCGATTACCGAAGCCGGACTGCGCGATCAGGTGAAAATCATGATCGGCGGCGGACAGGTGGATGACGCCATTCTCGCCCATACCGGAGCCGACGCATTTGGCGTCAACGCCATGCAGGCGGTTACCCATTGCAAAGAATGGTCGGGAGCCGCAGAGGCATGAGCACGGGACAGGATCTATTTAACGAAAAAGTACAGCGCATGGCCGATAACGTCGCGCTGAAAGAAACCGATTACGCGCCGTTCATCTACGGCACACGGTTTTGGGCGGCGGCTTATAAAGGCATTAGCTTCAAAGAATTCATGTACAACCCCGATGCGGCCATCGATGCCACCCGGGATGCCATTCGTCTTTTAAAACCAGATGCGTTTGGTGCAGCCGTCTATGCGTATGGCGAGGCCATGGAAACCCTGGACTATCGGCCCATGCAATGGCCCGGCCACGGCACCGGCGACAATGTCTGTTTTCAGTATTTAGACAAAGAATACATGCCGGCCTCTGATTATGACGCCTTCCTGTTCGATCCGACGGGCTATTATATTCACGAATATCTACCGCGCATTGCCGGCGGGTTTGAGGGTTTAAAACATTTTCCAGACCTCCCCAACCAGACCGAATGGGGCGTTATTACCGGGCTTCGCTCGTTCGCCAATCCTGAACTGCAAGAAAGCCTTAAAAACCTTTTTAAAGCCGGCGAACAAGTTGATACGACGATGAAAAAGATCGGCGCCTTCATCCAGGAAATGGCCGACGAAGGCTATCCCCCTGCTGCCGGCGGGTTCTGCAAAGCACCCTACGATCATTTCGTCGATGCCATGCGCGGCTCCAAAGGCGGCATGCTGGACATGTTCCGCCACCCGGAAAAACTGGTCGCGAGCATGGAGAAATGCGGTGAATTCATTTTGCGCGGCGTTAAAGAAGGCGCCGAGCGTTCGGGTTGCCCCTACATCTTCATGCCCATGCATTGGGGTTTGGATGGTTTCATGTCGCCCGATCAGTTCAAGACCTATTTCTGGCCGGAACTGCGCAAGATGATCATTAAGCTGATCGACATGGATTTGATCCCGACGATCTTGTGGGAAGGCAATTGCACATCGCGCCTCGAAATCATCGCCGATATTCCGGCGAAAAAGGCCGTCTATTGGTTCGAAGCGACCGACATGTTCAAA
Organism: Rhodospirillales bacterium; assembly: GCA_013204125.1. Lineage (GTDB taxonomy): Bacteria > Pseudomonadota > Alphaproteobacteria > Rhodospirillales > UBA2165 > JABMOP01. Next base: position 4,825 of record JABMOP010000260.1, read on the forward strand.
GCCAAAGAGGTGCTTGGCGATATCGTCTGTATTCGCGGCAATGTCCCGGCCAGCTTGTTGATCACCGGAACGCCCGACGATGTTGACGATTATTGCCGGGAATTGATCCAGAAAGTCGGTAAGGGCGGCGGATTCATGCTTGATGGTTCGGCCAGTATCCCCGATGAAGCCAAAACCGAAAATGTCATCGCCATGGCGGAATCTGTTCACAAATACGCCAACTAGGCCGGCATTTATGACCACCGTAACCGACTGGCACGATCTTCCGAGTAATCGGAATTTCGATGACTGGACGGCGCTCGAATGCAGCCGTAAGCTCCGCCCGAGGTTCCAGCGGGCGATTGCCGAGATGATAGAACATGTCCACGAAAAGGGGCTGATCCAGCCCCGCCTCGTCTACCAGACCCTGACGCTCGAAGGCATCGACGGCGATGTCATCCATTTGGCAGAGGGTGCGAAATTGATCGACGCGCCGATGGTCGCCGATAAATTTCGCAAAGCCGAAGAG
>JABMOP010000261.1 GCA_013204125.1 Rhodospirillales bacterium
ATAAAAACGACGATATAGCGGTCTTAAAGCTATCAACGACGGACAGCGATTATGTGCTCGTCAGGCGCGTAAAAGCGCGCCTTCTGCTGGCGCCTTTCCTTGGTTGGGACTGGCGCATGTCGGCAAAAGAGTTCGCGCCCGGCGCCATACGCCTAATCGTAGGTTTTCATGGCGGCGATCCCACCAGCCGAAGCTGGGGCAGCCAACCGCTAGCATGGATAGGAACAAAGCTGCCTCCGCACGACCGGATTATCGCCGTGATATGGGGAGAACAGGGTTTGCAAAGAGGTTCATTATTATTGGATGGATCGGTTCCCCGCTATGTCGGCCGGGGCGGGCCGAGCCAAGCAGGCAATTGGTGGACCGAAAATCTAAATCTCGCCAAAATCTACAAAAAAAAGTGGCCGCAAGATAGTATCCAGGATGCGCAAATCATGTTCGTCGGATTTGCCGTCTCAAAGTTACCGAGGCCCAGTTGGGCCGAATTCCAAAATATTGCCATATATCGCTGAATATCTTTGTTTCTCGTGGCTCCCCAAAATGTTATTGAAGGGTAATCGTTTGCCGGCCAACCCTTTGACCGCCTCTAAGTTAAACGCCGTTGAATTTGGAAGTAGAGATATTATGTGGAAAAGATCGCTTTTTAAATTTGGTTTGGCCGCGGCGTTGGTATCGACGTTGGCGACGCCAGTTCTATCTCAAGACACTAAATCGAGCCTGAGCGGTGAGCAAAAAAGGGAAATAGAGCGGCTGATCGGCGAATATATTCGCACAAATCCCGAAATTATCCTCGAATCCATGCGCAATTTGCAGGAACGGGATCGGGCTGCGCAACAAAGACGCGCCGCTGAGAACCTCGTCTCTTATCGGAATGAATTGATAAATGATCGGCAAGCACCCATAGGCGGGAATCCCGAGGGCGACGTGACGGTGGTCGAATTTTTTGACTACCGGTGCACTTATTGCAAACGAGTGTATCCGGCGGTGGTAAAATTATTATCCGATGACCCTAATGTCCGCTACGTCTTCAAGGAATTTCCAATCCTATCACCCGTATCGCGTATTGCGGCGCAAGCTGCGCTCGCTGCCTGGAATATCGATAAGACAAAATACGTCCAGTTTCACACGCGTCTCATGGCGACGTCCGGAAATCTCAATGAAAAAAGGATACTTTTGATTGCCGAATCCAGCGGCTTGGATTCTGCAAAAATCAAGATTGAGATGAATTCGCCGAGCATTGAACGGGCGCTTCAGGCGAACAAACACCTGGCGGAAAAATTAGGAATTTCCGGTACTCCCGTATTTATTATAGGAAACCGGCTGGTCCCCGGCGCCATTGATTATTCTACCCTCAAAAAACTGGTCGCTGAGGCGCGCGACAAGTCTTAGCGCCTATTTGACCGGCAACACCGAATAGCGAAACCCGCCGGCACTTTCGATCAATATCAATACGCCGGGCTGACCCTTGTCTCTGGCTAATTCAATTTGGCGGGAAAGCTGGTTCGGAAGCCAGACATCCTTCAAATTGGCTTGGACAATAATTTCTCCAGGCGATAATCCCGAAGCTGCCAAACCAGCTTTATCCACCAAAGTAACCACCAATCCGACCGACCCCCAAGGAATGAGAAATTTTCTGCGGACTTTGGCAGTGATGGCGGACACTGTGAAACCAATCTTGGGAAAGTTTTTGAACAACCCCTCTTTGATCTGCCACGCAGGCGGACGCACACCGAGGCGCATACTCAATGTCCGGTTTTCGCCATCACGTATGATGCCTACCGAAACACTATCGCCGGGTTTGGTCTTGGCAACCGCCTTCAGCAGATCTTCGAATCTTGAAATTCTCTTTGCGCCGAACTTAATAATTAAATCGCCGCGCCGAAACCCGGCAATTGCGCCCGGCTCGCCGATGGCGACATCCTTTACCAGAACGCCGGCCATTTCCCGGCCAAGAACGGCGGCCGCTTCCTTGCTTATTCCTTGGACTTCCATCCCAACAAAACCAGATTGCGCCCAGGACGGAGCCGCCAGAATCAAAGCTCCGGAATAAACTGCAAGCCACAGAAATCGGCGCCAAATTTTTGTCATGCTATGCCTAAACCCCGATAGAATTGCGCTCATGATACGACGGTCGTGTCCGATTTATCCAATTTAAACTGCGCCAATACAAAAACCCCAAGCTCCAATTAAAGCTTCTTTATTAGCACAACCTTAAATTAGACGATTCTGATCTATCAGGGATAGGCTTTCTTGCCTACAGGCCGGTGGCGGGATATTGAATTCCTTGGTAACAATCGACCCGCACCTCATTCGGGGATATACAATCGCTATGAAAGTTCTTTCCGTCTTCGGCACCCGGCCCGAGGCCATAAAAATGGCCCCGGTGGTGAAAGCGCTGAAACAACACCCCGACATCACAGCGCCGGTTTGTGTGACGGCGCAGCATCGAAGCATGTTGGATCAGGTGCTTAAATTATTTTCGATAACACCGGATTACGATTTCGATTTAATGGCGGAAAATCAGGGACTGACCCATATCACAGCCTCGGTTCTATCCCAGTTGGACGAGGTCTTGGATAAAGAGCGCCCCGACCGAATTTTGGTTCATGGTGACACAACGACCACATTTGCGGCAGCCTTGGCCGCGTTTTACCGGGGCATACCCGTCGGCCATGTTGAAGCCGGGTTGCGTACAGGGGATTTTTCCGCCCCTTGGCCCGAAGAAATGAACCGGAGTTTCACCGATAAACTATGCGATATGCATTTTGCGCCAACAGAAGCAGCGCGCCAGAATCTTCTTAATGAAGGAATAGCGGACGGTGGTATCTTTGTGACCGGCAATACGGTTATCGACGCATTATTGGAAATGACGGGGCGCCTGGAGCGGGATCAAAATCTCGCCCAAATGGCCGCGGCGACCTTACCCAAATTGAACCCCGAATTACGTTTGATCGTGGTGACCGGCCACCGGCGGGAAAGCTTCGGCGATGGATTTGAAAATATTTGTAACGCGCTTCGCGATCTGGTCCGGAGCCGCGATGATGTGGAAATAGTCTATCCTGTCCATCTCAATCCAAATGTCCAAGAACCGGTCAATCGAATTCTAGCCGGGGAAAAGAGGATACATTTGGTTGCGCCTCTGGATTATCTGCCGTTTGTCTTTTTGATGAGCCGTAGTCACTTTATCATCACCGATTCAGGTGGTATCCAGGAGGAAGCGCCTTCCTTAAGAAAGCCGGTCTTGGTGATGCGCGATACGACAGAACGCGGCGAGGCGGTGGCCGCCGGCACGGTCCGGCTGGTCGGCACCAGCGTCGATGCTATCACCGGTGCTGCGCACGAGCTGTTAGACGATCAACAGGCCTATAATTTGATGGCTGAAACAGTTAATCCATACGGCGACGGCCATGCCGCCGAGCGTGTGGTACGAGGGCTGATGGGTGAGTGATAATTTCGAGCATATTTCGGTTATTGGGCTTGGATATGTGGGTCTACCAACGGCGGCAATCATCGCTACCAATGGAATTCGGGTTACCGGTATCGATACCAACTTAAAGACGGTCGAAACCATAAACCGCGGTAAAGCGCCGATTGTAGAGCCTGACTTGGACGAATTGATCGAACGCGCCGTCACCGCGGGCAGCCTCAAGGCCCGAAGCACGCCCGAAGCCGCAGACGCGTTCATTATCGCCGTACCAACACCCCTGGTCGGAGAACGCGAACCGGATCTCAAATATTTAAGAAAAGCGGCCGAAGATCTGGCGCCGGTTTTGGAAAAGGGCAATCTGATAATTTTAGAATCCACCTCGCCAGTCGGGACAACCAGGAATTTAGCCGAGTGGTTATCCAAAATGCGCTCCGATTTATCATTCCCGGACAGCAAACTGGACGATCCCGATATCAATATCGCCTATAGTCCGGAACGTGTCCTTCCCGGTCGAATCCTGATCGAGCTGATGGCAAATGACCGCGTTATCGGCGGCTTGACCCCAACCTGCAGCCGGCGTGCGGTTTCGATGTATAAGAGGTTCGTTAACGGTGAGTGCCTGATTACCGATGCCAAAACCGCAGAATTGGTAAAGCTTGCGGAAAATGCATACCGAGATACAAATATCGCCTTCGCGAACGAATTATCATTGATTTGCGAAGCGGTCGGCGTCGATGTGTGGGAAGCCGTCGAGCTCGCCAACCGCCATCCGCGCGTTAATATATTGAGGCCCGGCCCCGGCGTCGGCGGGCACTGCATCGCCGTTGACCCTTGGTTCATTGTCAATTCGGTGCCTGATAAAACCGAGCTGATACAGGCGGCCCGGCGCGTCAACGATGGCAAACCACTCCACATAGCAAGGAACGTTGCGCTTGCGCTCAAAGCCGACGATACAAGACCGATTGTTTGCTTAGGGCTTGCCTACAAGGCGGATATAGATGATTTGCGCGAAAGCCCGGCAATCGACGTTGTTGCTGAGCTGGCAAAGTTGACCAGCCGCCAGATTCTAATTGTTGAACCACATATCGATGTTCTGCCCACGGAGCTGGAAGATATCGACCAGCTTAAATTGAGCGAGCTTGCGGCAGCCCTGCAAGAGGCCGGCACCGTGGTGTTGCTGACCGACCACTCTGCCTTTAAAGATATTGATGCAACGCAGCTTACCGGCAAAAAGATATTTGATACGCGCGGATATTGGCCAAAATCCATGTTCGAAATCTTGGATGAGCCGGAAAAATAAGCCGACCAAAAATCCCAACGAGAAAATTCAGCCTATGACCGGAACCGACAGTAAACTTAAAACGCCGTTTTCTTTGGACGGCAAGCGCGTATGGGTGGCGGGACACACCGGCATGGTCGGCGGCGCTACGGTGCGGAGACTGCAAAATGAGGCTTGCAAAATTTTGACGGTTGGCCGCGCCGAAGTGGATCTGCGCGATCAAACAGCCGTTGGAAATTGGATGGAAAACAACAAACCGGATGTGGTCGTGGTCGCAGCGGCGACGGTCGGCGGCATCCTGGCCAAC
>JABMOP010000262.1 GCA_013204125.1 Rhodospirillales bacterium
ACTTCGACCTGAAGGAAATCAAATTCGGAATTTTCAAGGGTTTCGACAAGCTGGGCAATCTGGCGCACCTCGTCATCGCTGAGTGGTGAGAATATATCGGTCACGCGGTCTTCCTCCCTCAATTTGTATTATGCGGGCACCTGATTTCTGAGAATTACAGAATCGGCCCCTCTTTGGATTTTTATGTACCGTACCGAGCGCGCTTTTCCAAGCTCCTGCATCAAAGTTTTCAAGGGCAAATTGGCGCCCAAGTATTTTCGCCACGGCCCGGCGGCGCGCATTTCTTCAATTTCCTGGGTGCCTTGCATGATGGCGCGCAAGATCAATTCTTCGTCCGAAACGCCCGCCCCGCCCATCTGGGCGCGAATTTCATCCAGCGATATATCTTCAACCGGGCGCCGGCCGATCTCGGCCAATTCCCGCGCGCGCGGCAGTCCAAGAAATTTATCCTTCAAGTTCTGGTCCATCCACGGCGCGCCGGAATCTTCGCCGTAACCGCCTTGGGCAAAACGGATCATTTCGTCGATCACCATTTTATACCGCGCGCCGGTGGCAACATTGATGGCGGCTTGGGTGCCGATATATTGGGATAGGGGCGTAATCATCACCGGGTATCCCAATTCTTCGCGAATTTTAATGCATTCTTCGATCACTTCGCCTAAGCGATCATCCAATCCGATCTCAGCCAATTGAAAGCGCAGATTAGAGATAACCCCGCCGGGTATCTGATGCACATATTGGGCGTAATCGTATTCCATCGGCTCACCAATCGGCATGTTGTCGGCGCGTGCGATGGTCATCAGCCGCGCGGATATATCGGCCAATAATTCTGTATCCAATTTTGATGAATATCCCAACAGTTCAGCATTCTTTACCGTCGATAGGACCGACGGTTGGGCCGAACCTTCGGCGAGCGGCGGCACACCGGTGTGGAGCATGGTGACGCCGAGTTTTAAGGCTTCCATATAGACCAGCGGCGCAAGGCCCGTCGTACAATGGGAATGAAGCTCGATCGGGATGCCGCCGGCATTTTCGATCATGATTGGAATGATCTGGCGGATGCTGTCCACGGTTAAAAGCCCGCCTTGGTCTTTGAGGTAGATCGCGTCCGGCTTCAATTCCGCCGCTAACTTAGTTTTTTCCGCGTAATGGTCATTGGTATGGCGGGGCGAGATGGAGTAGGAGACGGCAATCGCCACGTCAACGCCGAGATTTTTAAGGAACGGCACCGCCTTCGGCATTACGCGGCTTAATTGATCGGCGGTGTTGCAGGTCATCTGCGAGCGCTGAAAAACGCCCATATTGACCAACAATTCGGTGAATAATTTGCCTAGCACCGGCGGCGTCGGCGTGCCGATAACATTCAGATTGAACCCGCCGCCCATGCATGATTTAGGCGTATTGGGCATTTTGTCGCTCAGCATGCGCATCATGTCCCAAGGATTTTCCTTAAGGTCGCGCACAATTTTTTTGAAATAGATCGGATTGGCCGGCACTTCGATGACGTCGAACCCGGCGCGGTCCATATCGGCGGCGACCGCTTCCATCATGCCCGAGCGCATATTGCACGCCCACAGGCTCTGTGATCCATCACGGAAGGTGGTGTCGAGGTACTTCACATCCATCTTAAATCTCCCTCCCCATTCGCCGGAACATAAAGGCCGAAATATAAAGAATGGCACATATTAGACCAATAGAGCCAGCATTGGGAAAATCATTGTGCCGTGCAATGAATAGTTTGCCCAGAGCAAATGAATAGGTTTATGCTGTTTTCCTGCAACGGTGGAAAACCACCGGATAAAACTAAAAGACAAATTTATGCAACAGGGAGGAAGCATCATGTACAGGTTAAAAACCGTTGTGGCCGTTGCTGCGATCGTTGCCGCCGCCAGCCCGGCGATGGCGCAGAAATCCAAAGACACCGTCCGCCTCGCCATCAATGATCCGTTCACCAACGTATCCAGCTACTGCATTCCGGCCGTCGAAGTGGGCAATTTTTCGCGCCGGGTTTATTCGACGCTGATCGGCTTTGATGAACATACGCAAAAATATGTGCCGCTTTTGGCCAAGTCCTGGAAACGCATCGACAATACCACCTTGGAGTTGGAGCTTAAGGACGACATCAAATTTCACAACGGTAACAAGTTTGATGCCGACGACATCATCTCCACATTCGCCTTCCTGCAAGATCCCAAGGTTAAGATCCGCTATAAATCGCGCTATGGTTGGCTCAAGAATGTCGAAAAGCTGGGTCCTTATAAGGTTAGGCTCCACGCCAAACAGCCGACCGCCACCGATCTTTCCCAGCTCGCCTACCGCATCCAAATCCAAGACGCGGAATCCTATAACACTCTCGAAAAACCGTGCGATTATGGCTTCAAGACACCTTATGGCACCGGCCCTTTCAAGGTGGTTTAGGTGGACCGCAACAAGGGCGTCATTGTCGAGCGCTTCGAAGAATACAAAGCCAATCCGCAATATATGAAAGCGCTGGTTAAGCGCGTTCACGGGGTTCCTATTCCAGATCGCCAGTCCCAGGCGGCGGAGCTGTTAACCGGCGGCATCGATCTGATCCAGAACGTGCCGGCCGATAATGCGCGGGATTTGGCCACCAAACCGGGTATCAATATTACGACCCATCCGACCGGCGCCTTCATCTATATCGTCATGGATGCAAAAGGACGCACCAAGAATAAGGCGATGCAGGACCGGCGCGTGCGCCGGGCGGTCCTCATGGCGCTCGACCGTGATAAAATCATCAAATTCATCGTGCCCGGCGGCGATACCGGCCATTCGAAAAAGATGATGGGATTTTGCTTCGACTACATGGTCGGCTGCAAATATTCGGTCGATCCGCCGAAATACGATCCGGCGGGCGCCAAGAAGCTCCTCGCCGAAGCCGGCTATCCCAATGGCTTTGATCTGGAATACACCGTCTTTAATCCGATCAAGTTTGTAGGCGAAGCCATCGCCGGTGAATTGCGTAAAGTCGGTATCCGTACCACCGTCAAACCGGTAACCATCGGCGTTTTCTATAAGACATGGGTCGGCGGAAAGACCGAAATGGTCAGCGTCAATTACCCCGCCTTCACCTTCCCCGATTCCGGTAACTTGCTCGACACCTTCTTCGGAGGGCCGCGCGATTACACCGGCTCGGACGTTGTCCATCAGGGGATGAAAGACGGCGGCGCCGAGTTTGATCCGGTGAAACGGGCTGCCATCTATGAAAAAGTCTTCAACGAAATTAACAAGGAAAGCTACGCCTTGGCGTTTTCGTCCCTATCGACCGTGTTCGCCCATAGCAAGGACTTGGAAGTCCTGCCCGACCGCCTCGCCAAGGGCGCCTATTTTATCAACGACTATAAATGGAAATAACAATAATAATTAACTTGGAACCGGCCCGCTCATATGGAGCGGGCCTTTTTTTTTATTATAATTTTTCGTCCTACCCCGATTTATTCGGGGTATCCAGAGCAGAGCCAAATTGTGGCCCTGGATTACCCGGACAAGCCGGGTAGTAACGGCTCGCTTGGTGTGTTCTTTAAGACCAGCGAATTGTTGCCCCGTTGAACCTGCACATAACGGACGCTGGGATACTTGGCCAATTCCTGGATCAGGGTTTTTACCGGCCGGCTCGAGCCGAGATATTGCTTCGGCGCACCGGCATCCCGCATGGCGTTGATTTCCTGATCGCCTTGCATAATGGCGAGCATCAATAATTCTTCGTCCGATGAACCTTCCGCGCCGAGGCTTTTTCGGTATTGATCGACGGATAGCTCTTCGCGCTGCCCTTTGCCGGCCGCGTCCAGTTCCGCCGCGCGCGGCTTTTGAAGCAGCATATCTTTGACGTTTTGGTCCATCCACGGCTCGCCGGAATCTTCGCCGAAGGCTCCTTGGGCGAATCGGATCAGCTCGTCGATCACCATTTTATAGCGCTCGCCGGTGGAAACGTTGAGCGCGGCCTGGGTGCACATAAATTGAGAATAGGGGGTAATCATAATCGGATAGCCGAGGTCTTTCCTGATCTGGATGCTTTCCTCAATCACTTCATCCAGCCGGTGGTCCAAATTAATTTCCGCCAATTGAAATTTGAGATTGGATATAACGCCGCCCGGAATTTGGTGGACGAACTGCCCGTAATCATATTCCAGATGTCGCCCAAGGATCATATTGTCTTCGCCAGCCATGAAGCCTAGGCGGTCCGACACCGACTGCACTAAGGTTTCGTCCACATTGGTGGTGTAGCCTAAAAGCTTGGCATTGTGGGCGACGTTCAGCACCGACGGCTGGGCCGAACCTTCGGCCAGCGGCGGGATGCCGGTGTGCAGGGTTTCGACGCCCAGCGCCAAGGCTTCCAAATAAACCAGCGGCGCCAAGCCGGTTGTGCAATGGGAATGAAGTTCGAACGGGATGCCCTTGGAATTTTCCATCATAATTGGAATCAATGTGCGAATGCGGTCGACCGTTAAAAGCCCGCCCTGGTCTTTCAAATAGATCACATCCGGATCCAAGGCCGCCGCCATGCGCGTCTGTTCGGCGAATAATTCATCCGTATGGCGCGGCGAAATTGAAAAGGAAATGGCCAGCGCGCATTGGATGCCGATGCCTTTTAAAAACGGGATCAGCGACGGAAAATTGCGTTTCATCTGATCGGCGGTGTTGCCGGTCAATTGTGCCCGTTGCAACGCGCCGATCTCCGCTTGGCGTTTCCAGAATAATTCCCCGAGCGCCGCCGGCGTCGGCGGGCCGAAGGTGTTGAGGTTGAGCCCGCCGCCCATGCATGATTTAGGCGTGTTCGGCATTTTCTCGGCCAGCATGCGCATTATGTCCCAAGGGTTTTCCTTGAGATCGCGGATGAATTTTTTGAAATGGATGGCGTTGCCGGGAATTTCGATGACTTCGAAGCCGGCTTTGTCCATATCGCCGGCGACGGCTTCCATCATGCCGCCGCGCATAGCCATGGCCCAAAGGCTTTGCTGTCCATCGCGAAATGTGGTGTCGAGAAATTTAACCTTCTTTTCGCTCATGCCATCCTCCGTCCAACAGGTTTGGTTTACATTTTTTCGATAATGATCGATCCGCCTTGGCCGACGCCGACGCACATGGTGCAAAGGGCGCGGACGCCGCTGCCGCGCATCAATTGGTAGGTGGCGGTGGTCACGAGCCGCGCGCCCGAAGCGCCTAACGGATGGCCAAGCGCAATTGCGCCGCCTTGCGGGTTGACCCGCGCGTCATCGTCTTTCAGTCCAAAATCACGAAGCACCGCCAATGACTGAGACGCAAAAGCCTCGTTCAATTCGATGATGTCCATATCGTCCATGGTCATGCCAAGCCGCGCCAGTAACTTGTTCGCCGACGGCACCGGGCCGATGCCCATACGCCGTGGTTCAACCCCGGCGCTGGCCATGCCCAAAATCCGCGCCTTGGGTTCCAGCCCATGTTTTTTGGCCGCAATTTCCGATGCGATGATAAGTGCCGCGGCGCCGTCATTGACGCCCGATGAATTGCCGGCGGTGACGCTGCCGCCTTTGCGGAACGCGGCGGTCAGCTTGCCAAGCGCTTCCAGCGTGGAATCGTCCCTCGGGTGTTCGTCCTTGTCCACCACTTGATTATCGCCGCGTCTCTGCGGGATCGTGACATTGGTGATTTCTTCGGCGAGGCGGCCATCGGCTTGCGCGGCGGCGGCCTTTTGCTGGCTGTTTAAGGAAAAAGCGTCCTGGTCTTCCCGCGTAATTTGATATTCTTCGGCCAAGTTTTCCGCCGTCTCGCCAAGCGTTTCGGTGCCGTATTGGGCATCCATTTTAGGGTTAATAAAGCGCCACCCAATGGTGGTGTCGTAAACTTCGGATTTGCGCGAAAAGGCGGTTTCGGCTTTGGGCATGACGAAAGGCGAACGCGACATGCTTTCAACGCCGCCGGCGACGATCAGATTGGCGTCTCCCGATTTGATCGCTTGTGCCGCCGCGCCAACCGCATGAAGGCCGGACGCGCATAAGCGATTGACCGTAACCCCCGGGATTTCCTGGGGCAGACCGGCAAGAAGCAACGCCATCCGCGCCACATTGCGGTTATCTTCGCCGGCCTGATTGACGCAGCCATAGATCACATCATCGACCTGGCCCCAATCGACACCTGGATTGCGGTCCATAAGCGCGGTAATGGGAATGGCCGCCAGATCATCGGTGCGCACTTTGGACAATGCCCCGCCATAGCGGCCAATGGGGGTACGGATAGCATCGCAAATATAGGCTTCGGTCATAGCGTGAACCGGGTTTGGACCCGTCCTCTTAAGTGGTTTAGCATGATCTTTAAGATTAGAACTTGGCGCTGGCTGGTGCAAACTGGAGTACAGCATTTCTCTGGCGTATACTCAGCCAGCAGAAAACCAACGATTAAGGAGCCGCAATGCCGGACGAATTAACCGAGAAAGTATGTATCCCCTGCCAGGGCGGAATTCCGCCCCTTGATGCGCGCGAAGCGGATGCCTTTTTGAAACAGATCCCGGGCTGGTCTCTCAGTCCAGGCGCCCATCATGTGGAACGCGAATTCAACTTCGATGATTTTGTCCAAACCCTTGCATTCGTCAACGAGGTCGGCCGCCTTGCCGAAGCCGAAGGCCACCATCCGGATATTTCATTCGGCTGGGGCTATTGCGCCATTACCATTTACACCCACAAGATTGACGGGCTGCATGAAAACGATTTCATTCTCGCCGCCAAAATCAACGATCTGGTTTAAGCGGGCTCTAAATCAAGAAGCGTGGCGACGCCCAAATGATCAATCACCGATGTGACGCCCGGCATATTTTCGGCGGCGTCCACCAGGGCTGATTGGGTTTCTTCGCTATCGACCAGACCCCAATATGTCGCCACGCCGCCGCTGACCAAGACATTCATCAAGGGTGAGTGCGTTATGCCCTTGTCGGCGATGTAGTTAATCAGGTCTTCGCGGATCGCCCGGTCGGCTTCGGTATCCTTGTCGCTTTGGTCGATTTCTGCGGCCATCGCCTGGACCAGATTGGCGCGGCTGATGATCCCGACCAGCTGGCCCTTGTCGACCACCGGAACGCGCTTGATGCGATGCTTTTCCAATATTTCGGCGATCCGGGGAACCGGGTAGAAATAATCGACGGTGCGCACATCCTTCGACATCATATCGCTTGCTGTTTTGCCGGCGAATTTGTCGGCGAATTTTTTGAAGGCGTCATTATGGCCGTTGCCACCCGCCAGCCAGGCAAGCCACCAGGCGCGCCTGTGGTCGCCATTCGCGCCGTTGCCCAGAAGGTCTCCTTCGCTGACCATACCGACCAATTTGCCGTCGTCGTCGATGACCGGAACGCCGGATATATGGCTGTTGCTAAGAAGCTTGGCAATTTTGGTGACCGGCGTTGCCGGGCTGACGGTAATGACCTGCGCCGTCATGATGTCTTTGGCGATCATGCGTTCAATGCACCGTTACCGACTCATCGGGCCGATTTTGATTGTTCAGAAAATCATCAATCAGCCGATCTCTTTTGGTTGGAGGCGTTTGATAAAGCGCCGCATACGCCGCCAGCCGTTTTTGGCGCAACGATTTTACTTCTGGAAATAACGTAACTGCCAAGGAGCAGTCTTCAATGGCTTGGATGGCGTTTTTCTGTTTCATCACGCTCTCCTCATACCGTCCGGGAATGAAGAATATATTACACAAAAAATATCCCTTTATGATTGATCCGCATCAATCCCCTTAGGCGTAAAATTTTGAATTGGGTAACGGACGATTCACCAATTTCGCGCTATAATGGGCTATTAAAGGATTGTTCTTATTTAAAACAAACTCAGCGGACATCCATGGGCGGAAGGTTTAATACACCGGGTTTGATCCTCGCGGCAGCCCTTGTGTTGGGAGCCGTCCCCAATGCGGGTGTGTTTGGCGGCGGCGCGGCAAATGCCGCCGGCGCCGTTGGCAATGCCCGCAGAGTGGTCAACAAGGTTTTCGGCGACACTCTGTCCAAAACCATTCTTCCCGGCGAAAAGGTGATCGAAAATCAGCGCCTGCGCACAGGCCGGGAAAGCGCCGCCGATATCCGTTTCAACGATCAATCAACCTTGATGCTGGGCGAGCTATCGAATGTGGTGCTCGACCAATTGGTCTACGACCCACGCGCAGAAAAGATCAGCGGCTCGCTCGAGCTGTTGAAGGGGATGCTGCGTTTTGCGTCTGCGGCGGCGGTTAAGGTCGATCTTAAAGTGGTTACCGAGCAGGGAAGTTTCGGCATACGCGGGACGGCATTCGATTTACTGACCGGGACCGGTTTTACCGAACTTCAGGTCCATGAAGGTCTGGTTCAGGTGCAAACGCCGTTTGGCGGCGCCGATGTTTCGGCGGGTGAAAGCTACCGCATGACCAATGCCGCCCCGCCGGTGGCCCAAAGTAGTCCGTCAGAAATGATGACGGCCGCAGCTGCAAAAATGACATCTCTTTTAGACGTCCCCGCCGACGCCGCGACGGGTAGGCGGGCAAAAGGAGAGGCCCAAGCCGAGACCGCCGGGCTGATGCTTGAGGCGCCGGCCTATAAGCGCGCCATGGTCGGTAAAGATCTGAGCAAAATTGTCTATTTGGACACCTCTGCCGGGCGGCTGGTTATTGAAATGCGGCCCGATCTCGCGCCGATCCATGTGAAACGGATTAAAGAGCTGGTGCACGCCAAGTTTTATGACGGACTTATTTTTCACAATGTGGAGTCTGGATTTGCCGCCGAAACCGGTGATCCGACCGGCACTGGTTTGGGCGGGTCTGGCAAGCAGCTAAAAGCCGAAATTTCCAAAGGCAAGTTTGTCCGCGGCGTCGTTGGTATGAAGCATGATCGGGGCAAAGCCGATACTGCCGACAGCCAGTTTTTTATCACCCTCGGCGATGCCGCGCATTTGGACGGTAAATATACCATCTGGGGTCATGTTATATACGGCATCGACCAGACCGATCTCTTCCGCCGCGGCAGCCCGCCCAGCCATCCCGACCGCATTATTTCGATGCGTCTGGCAGCCGATCAGGCGAAATAGCCGTCTTCTTGCCCGACCGCGGCCCTTCAACTAAAGTCGATGGTAACGTACCGCCCTTGGCGCAGGGCTTTCAGGAGGGATCGCCATGAAACTTTATGATTATTTCCGCTCGGGCGCGGCTTACCGAGCGCGCATCGCGCTTAACCTTAAAGGGCTCGATTATGAACATTTTTCGGTTCACCTGACCCGCGCCGGCGGCGAGCAGTTCAACCCCGAATATGCGAATTTGAATCCGCAAAATTTGGTGCCGGCCCTCCTCGACGGCGATGCTGTGCTTATCCAGTCCATGGCGATCTTGGAATATCTGGAAGAAACGCACCCGGAACCACCGATGCTGCCACGTGACCCTCGGGGCCGGGCGCGGGTGCGGGCGCTCGCCAATATCATTGCCTGCGACACACACCCGTTGAACAATCTGCGTGTGCGGCTCTATCTGACCGGCGAAATGGGGGTGAGCGCCGATAATGCCAAAGTGTGGATTGAACATTGGATCAGGCTCGGCTTCGATGCTTATGAGAAACTGTTAACCGGCGATCCGGCGACCGGAACCTTCAGCCACGGCGATACGCCGACAATAGCGGATGTGTGTTTGATCCCGCAAATAGCCAACGCGCGGCTCAACAAAGTTGATCTGTCCAATTTTCCTAAATTATTGAAAATCGAGGCCGCCGCGAACGCCCATCCGGCGTTCGAACGCGCCCTTCCGGCAAATCAGCCCGACGCGGAATAAGGGGCAATCGCTATTCGGCAAAATGATCAGATCGGCGCGTTTGTTCCGCATTCGCCGCCGCCGATGAAAGGCCGTGAGGCCGGGCCGCTTGCCGGGCTTAAATTCGCCGTCAAAGATCTGTTCGCTATCGAAGGTTTTGTAACCGGCTGCGGCAACCCAGAATGGTTGAGCGCTCATAGCCCCGCCGCTCAAACTTCGCCGATCGTAATCGCGCTTCTAGAAGCCGGCGCCGACATGATCGGCAAAACCATTTGCGATGAATTATTTTATTCTTTCACCGGCGCCAACGCCCATTACGGCACGCCCTTAAATAGCCGCGCACCGGGACGGATGCCGGGTGGCTCGTCTTCGGGCTCTGCCGCCGCGGTTGCTGCCGGTCTTTGTGACTTTTCCCTTGGCAGTGATACCGGCGGCTCGGTCCGCGTTCCGGCTAGTTTTTGCGGCCTCTATGGATTACGCCCAACCCATGGGCGCGTCGATTTAAGCCACGGCCAAGCGATGGCGCCGAGCTTCGATACGGCGGGCTGGTTTGCAGCTGATGCTGATTTGTTCTGCCGGCTCGGCGATATTTTGCTGGATGGACATTCGGCGGCGCATAATATTGATCATGTGCTGATGGGCAATTTTGCCTTCGATCACGCCGATGAAGAAGTCGCCCAGCCGTTGCGGAATTTCATTAAAATAGTGGAACTTCCTAATGTCACCGAACTCGATCAATGGCCGGACGGGTTGGATAAGGATGGCCCGCGCGCAATTTTCCGCGTCATTCAAGGATACGAGACATGGCGAAGCTACGGCGCCTGGGTTGAAGAGTTTGACCCCGATCTCGGCCCCGGCATTCGCCAGCGCATTGATGCGGCCCGCAAAATTACCGGCGCCCAATACGCCGCCGCCGATGCGGAGCGCGACAAGCTGTGCGATATATTTACAGAACTTTTGCCGCCGGGGACCGTTCTCTGTTTGCCGACCACCGCATCGCTGCCGCCGTTGTTGGATACGAGCGAAGATGAGCTGGATCAATTCAGGGCGAAGACGTTGGCGCTTGTCTCGCTCGCCAGCCTTGCCAGATTGCCGCAAGTCTCCATCCCCGCCGCAAATTCAGGTGGAATTCCAGTTGGGCTATCTTTTATCGGCTGGGCGGGCGGCGACGAAGCGCTGCTCGGTTTGGCGCGTAGCCTATCAGACGCACTTTAGGGAATTACCCGGTCCATTCCGAAATCACATTTTCGGCGGGAACGCGTTGGCGTTCTTCCGGCGCCTCTGCGGCCGAGCCGATATAGATAAAGCCGGCGATTTCCGTATCCGCGTCGTGGCCAAGCGCCTTTTTTACTTCGCTGTGATAGGCCGGCCATTCGGTCAGCCATTGGGCGACGTAGCCAAGCGCATGGGCGCCGTTCAGAAGGTTCTGACAGCACGCGCCGACCGATAATATTTGTTCCGAGTGGGGCACTTTGGCGTAGCGTTCCGAGTCCGGATGGAATGTGATCGCCAGTAATATGGGCGCGCGGCTTGGCCTGGCGCGGTTAAATTCAACCAAATCATCGGGCGCGTCCGGGTTATCTTTTTTGAATAATTCGCCGAATAATTCGCCCAATTTTTCTTGCGCTTCTTTGCGGATGATCTGGATGCGCCACGGGCCGATGCGGCCATGATCGGGCACCCGCAGACCGGCTTCGATGATGGTGTTTAGCTCGGCGTCGTTCGGCCCCGGCTCGGTCATTTTGGCGGCCACCATTGAGCGGCGGGTGATGAGTAACTCAATCGAGCTTTTATCGGCATTTCCAGGCATGAGTGTCTCCAGCTTTATTTTTTTACGTTAATTGGGTATAGCACCCGGAAAATGAGAGAGAAAGCGGCCTGTCGCCCAATTTTTTTGCGGTTTGACCTGCATCAAGGCCGGCCCCGGCCCATTGGCGCACCCTCGCCCGGCTTTGTGTTCAAACCGAGGGGGCGCGGGCATCGGACGAGGGAGATCCAATATGGCGACGAAGGCGCCGCATCCGCGGCTTACGCATTTTGCGCTATTTGCAACGGATGTGGATAAAATGGTGGCTTTTTACCAATCCGTTTTGGGTTTGATTGTCACCGACAAAGGTCAAATTGGCGAAGCCGACGCGCCTATTGATATGGTGTTTATGTCCAACGATCCAGATGAACATCATCAGTTCGTGCTTTTGAGCGGCCGACCGGATGGCGTCGATTTTGCCCTCAATCAGCAATTATCGTTCCTGGTCGATGATCTGGACCAGCTACGCACCGTTCGGCAAAGCGCGCGCGAAGCCGGGGTCGAGACGTTCCGCGAAAGCACCCACGGCAACGCCTGGTCGATCTATTTCTCGGACCCGGAAGGAAATATGGTCGAAATTTACGTCCATAGCCCCTGGTACATCCCGCAGCCGCATATCACGCCCATCGATCTGGACCAAAGCAATGAAGAGATTATGCGCTTCACCGAGGCCCATTGCCGGGCGCATGAAGGCTTTATGTCGGCCAAGGACCGCAGAGCTGAAATGGCCGGCAGCATGGGTGTTGGCTAATCCAGAATTGCTCCTTATCATCAAATAAAATGATCGGGGGATCATAATTTTGAACGCTGCGGGGAATACTCTTGCGCGCGTCTTGCTAATCGAAGACGACGCGATGCTGTTGCAGGCGATGGAAGATTACCTGAACCATGTTGGCTTCCAAATTACGGCCTGCCATTACACCGGTCCGAGCGCGCTTGATATCGCCGGGCTCCCCGCGCTGATGGATGCGCCGCCCGAAATCATCATTTCAGATTATAGACTTCCCGGCACGCCAAGCGGGCTCGATCTGATCGGTCAGATACGCGATGTTTTCGGCGCTGAAATTCCGGCCATTATGTTTACCGGCGATGTCACCCGCGAAGCCGCCGCCAATGTGGCCGCCGTCGCCTCCGTAAAACTTCTGATAAAACCGGTACGTATGAGCGTATTGGTGGAAGAAATTGAAGCCGTCGTGGCGGGCTAGCGCCGCGCCGCCTAATCGCCTCACCCCAAGCCTGTCGAAGGGCGCGGTTGGCGCCCCGCCTACTTAAGCTTGAAGGGCGGCAATTTATCGGCGTAGCCCGGATTTTCGATAAAATATTTGACCAGTTTTACCGCGTCCTCGTCGTCCCATTCGGCGGCGCCTACCAGTTTTCCCAATTGCCGGCCCTTGGCGTCGAACAAAAACGTGGTCGGCATGGTTACAACGCCGAGCGCCTTTGCAGCGATGGCTTTTTTGTCAAGATAGAGATCGAGGTTCTTGATTCTCAGACGGCGCAACATACGCTTGGCAACGGGTCCGCCTTTGCGGTCGATATTGAGGGCGACGACAACAAAGTCCTGGCCGCCGAGCGACGCTTGCAAGCGGCCAAGGGATGGCAATTCGCGAAGGCAAGGCGCGCACCAGGTCGCCCAGAAATTAAGCAATACGACCTTGCCCTTAAAATCACCCAGGGTGACAATTTCCTCCGTCCCGTCTTTCCATTCCAAATCCACGCGGGAGCGACTTTGTGTCTCCAGCTTGAAATTCTGCATAGGCCCGGAAATTTCGGGCCCCGCTGCCGTTGCCGGCGATGCAGCGGCGAACAAAGCCGCCGAAATCATTCCGGCAAACAGAAGAAAATTCGTAACCGCGCGCAAATTCATCGGTCTCATCATTCTTGCCGCCTATTCCACGGTCACGGATTTTGCCAGGTTGCGTGGCTGATCGACATCGGTGCCTTTGATTACCGCCGTGTGATAGGCCAGCAATTGGACGGGGATGGCGTACAGAATGGGGGCCACGAACGGGTCCACCTGGGGCAGCGCGATGGTCGCCGCCGCAAGGCTGCCCAGTTTTCTAGCGCCTTCTTCGTCGCTGAAAAATATGACGCGGCCACCGCGGGCAATCACTTCTTGCATGTTGGACGCGGTCTTATCGAACAGATCATCGGTCGGCGCGATGACGATAACCGGGACGCCGTCATCGATCAGCGCGATCGGTCCGTGTTTCAATTCACCGGCGGCGTAGCCTTCGGCGTGGATGTATGAAATTTCCTTCAATTTAAGCGCGCCTTCGAGAGCGATGGGATAGCTGGTGCCGCGCCCCAAATAGAGCACATCACGCGCGGTGGCGATTTCCGCCGCCAATTCGCGCAATCGTTCGTCGTGGTTCAAAACCTCGGCGGCGCGCGCCGGAATTTCGGTCAACGCCTTGGCCAATCTTGCCTCGTCGTTGTGGGTAATGGTGCCGAGCGCCACCGCAAGCTGAACCGTAAAGACCGCAAGAACGGTGAGCTGCGTGGTGAAGGCCTTGGTCGAGGCGACGCCGATTTCCGGTCCCGCATAGGTCGGCAGAACAATGTCGCTTTCGCGCGCAATGGAGCTTTCCGGCACATTAACAATGGACAATATGCGTTGGCCTTGCCTGCGGGCATGGCGCAAAGCGGCCCAGGTATCGGCGGTTTCGCCAGACTGGGATATGAAAATGGCGAGCCCGCCGGCCGGCATCGTCGGTTCCCGGTAGCGAAATTCGGATGCGATATCGACTTCGACGGATAGGTTGGTCATACGTTCCAACCAGTATTTGGCGGTTAATCCCGCATAAAACGCCGTGCCGCAGGCGGATAGGGTGATTTTTGAAATGGTGGCCGGGTCCATATTCAAATCCGGCAGGGTCAGGGTCTGATCGGCGGGATTTAAGAAACTATGCAGGGTATCGCCGATCACCTGCGGCTGCTCGAATATCTCTTTAAGCATGAAATGTGGATACCCGGCTTTGCCGGCCTGCTCGGCGGAATGGGAAGTCGCCACAATGGGCCGTTCGACCACGGCGCCGTCTGCGCCCCGGATGGTAACCTTTGCGCCTTCGATCACCGCCCAATCGCCGTCATCCAAATAGGTCAGCCGCTGGGTCATCGGCGCCAAGGCCAAGGCGTCCGATCCGATAAAGGTTTCGCCTTCACCATACCCAACCGCCAGCGGACTTCCGCGTCTGGCGGCGATCATCAAGCCGTCGAAGCCGGCGAAAATAATGCCGAGCGCAAAGGCGCCCTCAATTCGATCAAGCGCAGCTTTGGTGGCCTCGCTCGGCGTCATCCCGTCTTCCAGATATTTGGTGATGAGATGCACTACAACTTCGGTATCGGTGTCGGACGCCAGCTCATGCCCGGCGGCGACCAATTCCGATTTCAGATCAAGAAAATTTTCGATAATGCCGTTATGGACCAGCGCGACACGGGTTGTCGCGTGAGGATGCGCGTTTACTTCATTGGCGACACCGTGGGTCGCCCAGCGGGTATGGCCGATGCCGGTCACGCCGGGGATCGGATCGTCCTTCAGGCGCGCAACTAAATTGACCAGCTTACCTTCGGCGCGGCGTCGCTCGATGCCTCCATTGTTTAATGTTGCAAGGCCCGCCGAATCGTAGCCCCGGTATTCAAGCCGCTTGAGGCCTTCCACCAAACGGTCCGCGACCGCATTTTTGCTGACGATGCCGATAATGCCGCACATTAGGATTTATTCGATTTTTTGGAATTTAAGGCGCGTTTTTTTGCTGCCCATCCCGGCTTCACTTCCTGGCGCGCGCGGGCCACGGCCAAGGCGCCGCGTTCTACATCTTCTGTGATGACGCTGCCGGCGGCGGTGACCGCACCGTCGCCGATTTTCACCGGTGCGACGAGGGCGGTGTTGGAACCGATGAAGGCGCCTTCGCCAATTTCGGTTAGCGATTTGATGTAGCCGTCGTAATTGCAGGTAATGGTGCCGGCACCGATATTGGCGCCGGCGCCGATCATTGCATCGCCGATATAGCTCAGATGATTGGCCTTAGCGCCCGGCCCCAGCGAGGCGTTTTTAATCTCAACGAAATTACCCACATGGGCGCTTTCGCCGATATCCGCGCCGGGCCGCAGCCGAGCGAAGGGGCCAATGCTTGCGCCCTTTGCAATACTAGCTTGTGTGATGTGGCAAAAGGCTCTGATCTCCACATTGTCGGCGATGGTGACGCCGGGCCCGAAGACCACGTTCGGGCCGATGGTGACATCACGGCCCAATTTGGTGTCGGCGGATAAATACACCGTTGCCGGATCGATCAGGGTCGCGCCCGCCTCCATCGCTGCAATTCTTAAACGGTTTTGCACCAAGGCTTCGGCGACAGCCAGATCGGCGCGCGAATTGACGCCCAGAAGTTCGCTTTCATCGCCTTCGACGACGACAGATTCCCGGCCTTCGGACACCGCAATACCGACAATATCGGTCAGGTAGTATTCGCCCTTGGCGTTTTTGTTGCCGATGGTTTTGATCCAATCAGACATGCGGCTTCCGTCAACGGCGAATATTCCCGAATTGCAGAGCCCGGTTTTCAATTGTTCGGAATCGGCGTCGACCGCTTCGACAATATGGCTAAGGCTTCCAGAATCCCCGAGAATTAGCCGCCCATAGGCGTCCGGTTTCGAGGCATGAAATCCCAGCACGGCGACGCCCGGATTGTCTTCGCTTCGCCGCGCCGCCAGAAGGCGGTGCATGGCATCAGCCCTAATCAGCGGCGAATCGCCATAAAGGATTAAGACATCGCCTTCGAAACCCGCCAATTGGGGGAGCGCGGCGGCGGCGGCGTGGCCGGTGCCGAGCCGCTCATTTTGTATCGCGGTGGCGGCGTGCACATCGTGGGCCTGAACCGCATCGGCCACCCGGTCCATGTCCGGCCCGATGACAACGATCACCCGGTCCGGCGCCAACTCGGCGACGCTGTCCAGCAAATGCAGGATCATTGGACGCCCGGCGATCGGATGCAAAACCTTAGGCGTATCGGATTTCATCCGCGTGCCGAGCCCTGCGGCCAACACAATTACGGCGATTGGTTCGGAATTCATCGGGAAAATGCCTGATAACTGTCTCAAAAATAACGGGAATCGTCGCGGATCGTGCCACAGCGTGAGTTACCCGCCAAGTCAATTCATATTACGGAATTTTGCAAAAAGCCGAGGGCAGGGGAACCGGGTTTTGATTTTAACATGGCGCGGGATTACCCTGGCGGCAAGGTTAACCGGAAATTTGTGACAACCGATTTGAAATAGGGAAGGATAATCATGGCTCAAATTAGTGGCCTAAACGAGATCGCCTATGTGGATTGCAAGGGCGGCGGCCAAATTGAAGTCGCGGACGGCATCGCCTATGTCGGCCATACGGAAGGGCCGGAAGCGACCACCGTTATCGATGTTAAAGACCCCAAGAATCCAATAATCCTGACCACCATCATGTGCGCTCATGGCGGCGTTCATGCCCACAAGGTGCATGTCAAAGACGGATTGATGCTGACCAATTACGAATCGATCGGCACCGCCGGCGGTCGTGAAGAAGGCTTCGCGCCGGGGCTCAACATCTATGATGTATCCAACCCTTCCGAGCCCAAGCACATCAACCAATGGAAGACGACAGGCAAGGGCGTCCACCGCTTCACCTATGACGGCCAATACGCCTATCTGTCGACCACGATGGAAGGCTATTCAGGGCGTATCGTCGTGATTATGGATATGTCCGATCCGCTGAGCCCGAGCGAAGCCGGGCGCTGGTGGTGGCCGGGTCAATGGACCGCCGGCGGCGAAGAGTTGGATATTCCGGCGCCGCATATGCTCTGCCATCACCCGATACGCATGGGCGACAAGCTTTATGTCAGCTATTGGCATGCGGGCTGGGCCATTTTGGATATTTCCGACATCGCAAACCCCAAATGCCTGTCGCGCATGTCGTGGACTAGAACCACCGGCGTTCCGACCCATACCTGCCTGCCGATCCCGTTTAAACTTAAAGGCATGGACATCATGCTGGTCGCCGATGAAGACGTCGCTAAGACCAAGGAATGCGGGCCGGCGTTTTTATGGGTGGTGAATGTTTCGGACCTTGAAAATCCGATGCCGTTCGCCAGCTTCCAACTGGATGGACTCGAGAGTGGAACGCCGATGCCGGCGCAAACCGGATGTCATCAGCCGGTAGAAATTGTGCGCTCCACCGAAATTCCGGTGGCGTGGTTTTCAAATGGGCTCCGCATTGTTGATATCGCCGATCCGCACGCGCCAAAAGAAGTTGCTTCTTTTGTGCCGGACGCGCCCAAGGGCTTCGATAAACCGCTCGCCAATGATGTATACCAAGACGACCAAGGTGTGATCTACCTCATAGACAGGCGGTGGGGTCTCCATATATTAGAGCGGCAATAGCGAGTAGTCGGGCTTGCCCGGCGCGGCCCCTTAACCTTTGTGTGATAGGAACTATATCAAGATTGACGGCCCCATAATTTCGCCGCAAAATTGTATTAGCCCGGCGATAGAATTTGTATTTAGAAGAAAAGGAATATGACCATGCGGTTTACTCGTCTTACCACGGTTTTTGTTCTTGTCGGTTTCCTGGCGGCCTGCGCCGATGCGCAAAATGCACCCAAACAGACCATCGGTACGCTTTTGGGCGCCGGCGCCGGCGCGCTGCTCGGCTCGAAAGTCGGCGGCGGAAAAGGCAGATTGGCGGCGGTCGCCATTGGCGCCCTCGGCGGCGCCTGGCTCGGCAGCGAGGTCGGCAAATCGATGGATGATGTCGACCGCATGAAAGCCAACCAGACGCAGAACGCGGCGTTAGAGACCAACCGCGATGGCGCCGCGTCTACATGGTCCAATCCCAATAACGGTCATCGGGGTTCGGTAACGCCGATCCGCACTTATGAAAGCGCCGGCCAGAATTGCCGCGAATACCAGCATCAGGTGACCATCGGCGGCAATTCCGAAACGGTGGTCGGCACTGCCTGCCGCCAACCGGACGGCACCTGGCGGGTGAACGAAAGCGCGCGCGCACCGTCCTAAAGACCCGGCCCTTCGCGGCCCTTCCTTGACAGCCCACGCGGCGGGACCTTATATGCGGCTCCCACCCCCTGCACCTTTGCGCGGGGCCCGGGAAAGTCGGGCGATTAGCTCAGTTGGTAGAGCACCGTGTTCACATCGCGGGGG
>JABMOP010000263.1 GCA_013204125.1 Rhodospirillales bacterium
ATTTCTATCCAGGGAATGCCGGTTACATCGGCAATGCCGAATGTATTCTCTGGATATTCAAGCAATATGTCGCGAACCGCTTCTTCATAGGGTTGATCGGATTTTCCGCTGGCGACGTAGTCATCCAGCCTGTCGGCCAGGGCATTTGCGATCTCCGGCGATAATTTGAGAAAGCCAGGCCATTCGCCGATAGAATCGAAATTACCGCTAATCTGTTTTCGAAATTCCACCAGATTGCCGCCGCGCATACAGATTTTTACCGCCTCAAAGTCATCGTCCTCGACGCCGGCATCGAAGGTAAAGCAATTATCAACCGGCGATGCGATCAACCTTCGCAACAATTCGCCGGGATAAAGCACATCGGCGTCCATTAACAAAATTTGGCTGCTGCTTCTAAGAATATTTCGTGCACACCACATCGATACAATGGTGCCGTCCAGATAATCGTCGTTCAGAATAAATTCGGTGCGCACATTTGTGCCTGAATTTTCGGCCGCGCGCTGGATATCGTCGGCGCGGTAGCCGACCACGATGGTTAGGTCCGTCACACCAATTTCGGCTAGTATTTCCCGATGCCTCGAAAGCAGGCTTTGGCCGCCGAATTCCAATAATGACTTGGGCGGATGGCTATCACCGCCGCCGGTCAGCCGTTTTCCGATCCCGGCGGCAAGCATTACCGCTTTCATGCTCGATCCCTGTCTAAATATCCGTTCGCTTTGAACCAGGCTATTGCATCTGCAATTGCTTCACCGGAAGGCCTTGGCCGGTATTGAAGTTCGGTCCTCGCCTTTGACCAGTCAAAATACATTTTCTTCTTAGACATTTTGACCCCATCTACGGTGACAAAAGGCTCAGCGCCACCGTTAAATTTAGCAATGAATTCGGCGATATAGGCAACCGGCAATACCAAATTATGCGGCAGACAAATTCTCGGCGGGCGGCTATTGGTAGCAACTGCGACCAGTCTTAATATTTCTTTCAGCTGAAGATTTTCCCCACCAAGGATATAGCGTTGGCCGACTCGCCCTTTGTCAAACGCCAACATATGACCCTCTGCGACATCATCGACATGAACAATATTTAAGCCCGTATCGACGAATGCTGGGATTTTCCCATTTGCCGCTTCGACGATCATGCGGCCTGTTGGCGTTGGTTTAATATCGCGCGGCCCGATCGGCATGGATGGATTGACGATCACCACCGGCAGGCCTTTTTCCTGGTGAAGGGCTTGGACGGTTTTTTCGGCCAGATATTTGGATCGTTTGTAGGCGCCGATCATCATTTCTAAGCTGGATGGGGTTTCTTCATTCGCGCCGCTCGGCTCGTTGGATATGCCAAGCGTTGCCACGCTGCTTGTATAGACAATGCGGGATACTCCGGCGTCCAAGGCTGCTTCCATTAAATTTCGAGTGCCGTCTACATTTGTTCGGATCATTTCTTCCGGTTTTGGAACCCATATCCGATAATCCGCGGCGACATGGAACAAGGCTTCGGCACCATCAAGCGCAGGGCGAAGCGAATCTTTATCGTTTAGATCGCCAGTGATGATTTCGACCGGTAATCCTTCGACATTGGTAAGGTCGCTTGCGCTACGCACCAGTATCCGAATGTCCTGGCTGCGCTGCAGCAGCAACCGCAACACCGCTGAGCCAACGAACCCAGTTGCGCCAGTAATGAGGGTTTTCAATCTTCAAAGCCTACTTATTTACCTTGTTAAGGGGTAAGCTCTCCATCGCTTCATGTAAATATCGATTATAGATTTGACAGGCTATGACCGGCCATACATGTTGACGGATTACCTAACCTCCGATTACCACCATAAAAATTGATGTTGTATGTTATGGCGGTATTGCTCCATTTTGGTCTTAATCATGACGTCTTTGACAGAAAAACCTCATTTAAAAGTTTTGCTTGTACAGCCCCGGGGCTTTTGCGCTGGTGTCGAGCGGGCGATCGAGATCGTCGAACGGGCGCTTCAAATTTATGGCCCGCCGGTCTATGTGCGCCATGAAATCGTCCACAACAAACGCGTGGTTGAAACGCTTCGTCGAAAAGGCGCAGTTTTTGTTGAGGAAGTGCATGATATTCCAGATGGTGCCATGACGATATTCAGCGCCCACGGGATTGCCGAAGCTGTCGAAAACGAAGCGAAGCGGCGCGCCCTTCCGGTTATAGACGCGACCTGCCCGCTGGTCTCGAAAGTCCACCGCGAGGGGGCATCCCACGCTGCGAAAGAGCGCGATGTAATATTGATCGGCCATTCAGGCCATCCGGAGGTCGAGGGGACGATGGGCCGAATTCGGGGCGGTGTTCACCTTGTGACGAATGTCGAAGATGTGAACGAGTTGGTGGTTCAAGATCCGGACCAAGTCGCCTATGTCACCCAGACGACACTCAGCGTCGATGACACGAAAGAAATTATCCAGGCGTTGTCGGCAAAATTTCCAAAAATCGTCGGACCGGATGTGCGCGATATATGCTACGCCACCCAGAATAGGCAGCAAGCGGTGCGAAATATTTCACCAAATGTTGATCTGCTGCTTGTCGTCGGTGCCCAAAACAGCTCGAACTCCAATCGGCTTCGCGAAATCGGAGAAGAACTGCGCGTTCGCAGCTACCTCATTGATGATGCAGATGGCTTTGAAGAAGCTTGGCTGGATGGCGCGGAAACAATTGGCATCACAGCCGGCGCGTCGGCGCCGGAAGAATTGGTCGCTGAATTGATCGAGCGGCTGAAATCCTTTCGCGACGTTCAATTGGAAACGGTGGACGGCGTGGAAGAAAACATCCAATTTAAATTACCTGCTGAGCTGACCGATTTGGATGGTCCGGCGAAACAAGAATTGCAGGAGGTCTGAAGCCGTGGCTGTCCCCCTTATT
Source organism: Rhodospirillales bacterium (assembly GCA_013204125.1). Classification (GTDB taxonomy): domain Bacteria; phylum Pseudomonadota; class Alphaproteobacteria; order Rhodospirillales; family UBA2165; genus JABMOP01. The sequence continues at coordinate 2,881 of JABMOP010000263.1, forward strand.
CAACAAATCCGTGTTGGCGCTTATATCTTTAGCCAAAAATTACGCGGCAACCGGCGATATCCGCTGGTGCTCATGCTCGAGCCGCTGTTCCGGTGCAATTTGGCTTGCCAAGGGTGCGGCAAAATTGATTACAGCGACGATATTTTAAACCGCCGACTTAGCGTTAAGGACAGCTTGGACGCGGTGGATGAGTGCGGCGCGCCGATTGTGTCGATTCCCGGCGGCGAGCCCCTTTTGCACCGCGAAATCGTTGAAATTGTGAACGGAATTATTG
>JABMOP010000264.1 GCA_013204125.1 Rhodospirillales bacterium
ATCCCGATTCCCCGACGATCGCCAGTGTCTCGCCTTGGATCAGCGAAAATGTAACGCCGTTCACAGCTTGGACCATCCCGATCTGTCGCCCTAACAACCCAGGCTCACGGATCGGAAAATGTTTAACCAGATCCGATACCTCCAGAAGTGGGGGAGCGGGTAAGGGAGCCTTCACCGTGAGCCTCCTACCGTCTTCGGACAGGACGAATAATGCTGGCCGCCGACGTTGAGTAACGGCGGCGATGAGCCCGCACAACTGTCATCTCCCAAATCGCACCGACCCAAAAACCTGCATCCTTGGGCTTGCAAATCAGAATCGCTGATTGTCCCGGGCAGTGTCTGAAGCGGCTTTCCCCGACTCCCCGAAGTTGGCAAGGTATTGATCAACCCGCGGGTATAAGGGTGAACCGGCGATGTAAACAGAACGTCGCGGCGGGCTTGCTCGGCAATACGGCCGGCATACATAACAATTATATCGTCGGCGATTTCTGAAATGACCGCTAAATTATGGCTAATGAATAATACACCCATGCCAAATTGGCCTTGAAGATCCACGATCAGCTGCAGAATTTGGCCTTGAATGGTTGTATCCAGCGCGGTCGTCGGTTCGTCCGCAATCAGCAAATCTGGCTCGCAGATTAAGGCCATGGCAATTACACAGCGTTGTCGCATGCCGCCAGATAATTGGTGCGGATAGGCTTTGGCGCGTGTCGTTGGATCAGGAATGCCGACCCGTGCCAGCATGTCCACCGCCTTTCGGCGGGCGTCATTTTTAGATACGCGGTTATGCAGGCGGTATGCTTCTGCAATCTGGTCTCCAACGGTGAAGGCCGGGTTTAAAGCGCTCGCCGGTTCCTGAAAGATCATGGAAATGCGATTGCCGCGTATATCACGCATTTCGCGGCTGGTAAGTTCTAAGAGGTTCATGCCATTCAGGTTTATCTGGCCACCGGTAATTTGCCCCGGGGGCGGCACCAGATTTAAGAGGGCCAGCGCGGTCATTGTTTTGCCGCACCCGGATTCTCCAACCAACCCCAATGTCTGCCCTTTTTTTAAATCGAACGATATTTTATCGACGACATCAACGCCGGCGTCCCGATCCCGGCTTGGAAAGGTAATGCTCAGGTTTGAGACCTGCAGCAATGGCGCATTTTCGGAGCCGGTCACAGCTCACCGCCGTTTATGAGTTCATTGCCAAGTGTCTGCCGGTTTGCCAAATCCAATAAGGCGTTTTCATCTTTAAGGTCAGGCTCGCCGCAATGATCCAAGATAAGTTGCCTTACCCTCGTCCGTAATTCGGTCGCACGGCGCCATATATTGTCGCCTTCGGAATCGGGCTTGGGGTTGCCTTGCAGCGGTTCCATTATTTTTACCGTAATATGTCCGGGCCGCGGAATAAATGTTCCATCGCGAAGTACATTCCTGGATCCGCGAATAACGACTGGCAAAACTGCCGCCCCGGTTTCGGCGGCGACCGTAAACGCACCAGATTGAAACGGCAATAACCCAGCCATTCTCGCCAAGGTGCCTTCGGGGAAAAAATGGATCGCTCGTCCGGCGGCGGCCATGCGGGTAATGGTCTTGGCGTCTTCGATGCGCCTTTCAGGTTCGAACCGTTCGACGAAGAGGCAGCCAAGGCGCTCCAAAAATATACGCGAAATGAAATGATCGCGAAGTTCCGCTTTGACAACGAAACTTAGCTGCTCCGAGAATACGGCCACGAGTAGTAGGCCGTCCAAGTAGCTCGAATGATTGCTCACCGTAATAAGCGGTCTTTTAGCCGGAAAGCGCTCAGCGTCTTCTACGGATAATTTGATGCCGGCGGCGGGCAATAACACTTTGATGGCCGCGCGCAATAAATTCCAGCGCCAGGCCTGATTGGGCAAAATGGCGACAGCAATCCATAAAAAGGGCACAACGACTAAGGCCAGCGCTCCCAAATAGGCGCCATAAATCCAGAAATTGATGCGCCCGGCGCTGCGCCGCAGATTGGGTCTGATACCGGCAATGGCAATCTTGAAGATTTGCCATCTAATGTTGGCCGGTTTTTCGGACACCTTATTTTGTTCGAATATTTGGCGGGCCGCGTTGCGTCTTATTTTTCCGCTGGAAGTCTTAGGAACCGATCTGGGCGGGACCAGGAGGACAAGATCCGGCGGGCTACCGATGATGTCGGCGGCAAGAGAATTCACCGCTTGGATGATTTGGGATTGGTCGGCCCCGCCCCGCCGTCTGGTTTCGGCCATAACCACCAAGCGTTCCGTGCCGGTATCCGGGTCCGGGCTCCCGAAAACCGCAACGGCGCCGGATCTTAAACCCTCCAAATTACCGATGGCGGTTTCCAATTCTGCCGGATATATGTTTCGCCCACCGCGGATAATCAGGTCTTTGACCCGGCCGGTGATATAAATTTCGCCATCCACCACGTAGCCAAGATCGCCGGTATTAAGCCAATCGCCATCGAATAATTCGGCGGTGGCTTCGGCGTTATGCAGATACCCCGTGGTTGCAGACGGACCCATAAACTGAAGCCGCCCTTCGATGCGGTCCGGCAGCTCGCGTGCCGTTTCATCGACAATGCGAACCTGATGGCCGGCAAGCGGCATCCCGCAGGACGGTAGGGTAAGCAGATTATCATCCTCTGTATTTGACGGCTCTGCGCGACCATATTTTGATAACACAAGCCGGTCGATGCGGTCGTATTTGGGACCGCTGCCAGGTATTGGAAAGGCAAGGCCAACCGAATTTTCAGCAAGCCCGTAAACCGGCATAAGAGAGCTGCGCGCAAATTTAAAGTCTGAAAACCGGTCGATAAAGTTTTCCAAAGTGCGCCAATTAACCGGTTCCGCACCGGAAAACGCAATACGCCAGCTGCTCAGGTCGAGCCCTTTTAATTCCTTGGCACCAAGCCGCGACAAACATAGTTCGTAGGCAAAATTCGGCGCGCCGGAAAGGGTCCCCTTGTGATCGGATATGGCGCGAAGCCAGCGCTCGGGACGGGCAAGAAAAGTCAACGGCGACATCAGCACTAAAGGAATTGCGTGGGTCAAACTGCCGAGCCACGCGCCGATTAAACCCATGTCGTGGTAAAGGGGAAGCCAGCTTACGAAAACGTCGTCGGCGCCAACATTTAAACGCGCGCCCATCGCGCGAATATTCGCCAATAAATTGGCGTGACTTAAGATTACGCCTTTGGGATCACCGGTCGAGCCGGATGTATATTGAATGAAGGCCCGATCGGTCGGTTCGGGATCGGGAAATGCGGATGGTGTTTCCGCGGCGGCGAGATCGTTTGGGCTAACCACATGCTTGAGGCCAATGACCAAGGATTGAAGGAGGCCTGAAAATTCTTTTGCTTCCTCTGGGGCGATCAGAAATCGGGCCTTCGCATTTTCGGCAATTTTTGCGTGGCGGCGGATATGTTCTTCCAACTGCTGAGGGCGTCCCGGTGGATAGACAGGAACGGGCACGCCGCCAGCCCTTAAAATGCCGAAAAAAGTGCGAAAATAATCGAAACCTGTGGGTAACATCAAAATGACACTGTCGCCGGGACCAATCCCGCGCTGGATCAAGCCCGCGGCGATCTTGCCTGCACCCTGCCAAAGTTCGGAATAGGTGATTTCACTAACTTCTCCTTTGGCGCCCAAAAGCCGAACGTGAAGCCGATCTCCATTGGCATCTGCGTGCCAAGCGAGAACGCGGTTGAGAGTGTTGGCCTCTGCAGGCGCGGCCGCCCCTGATTTTCGCGTCATCGGTAATACGGCAACCTCGTAGCTTTTAGCACCGGTTCCGGCGCTGATCGCGCGCAGCAAATCTCTAGGCGTATCGGAGAGATGGATAACTTCATCGGCCAAGGCGACGCCGAATTCGCTTTCGATACGGTGAACCAATTCCATCTTTGAAAGACTGTCGAAGCCGAGGTCCCGGTCGAGCGTCAAATCAAGGCTCAATTCATAATCGGCTTCGGAAGAGCGGCCCATTTCTTCCATCATCAAGCGAATTGTGCCAAATAACCGGCCCGCATCGTTCTGTTCAACCATACCCGGCTAGCCCCTTCATCGCCTAAATTCTTTGAATTTCTCGCATAAACGTTTAAAATTTCGTCTGAAATGAGAATATGAGTAAATGCCCCTAAAACGACAATCCAAATATCCACTGCAATAGGTACTCCAAATATGCCACTAAGGCTTAATTCAATTATCAAGATGACCGGCCATAAATTTATTGGGGTGGCCTTGGCCGCAGTGTTAGCCGCGGCCGCCGGCGGTGTTCCTACACCCGTTCAGGCCCAAGAACGGGTCCAACTGCAAGTCTTCATGGTCAAGGTTATTGTGCCCAGAAAGAAAAAGGCACAGCAACTACCCATCACCGTCTATATCGATGCCCTGGATAGTGAAGCCTCACGCTACATTTGCGCCATTAACCCGCGTATCCGCGCGGCCATACTTCAGCGCTTGCGTAATCAGAAATTTCCGATGGATAGAAAGGGCAAAATTAATATTAAGCCAATCGCCCAGGAAATTTTGCCGATTATCAGAAAATCTATCGGCCGCGACATCGTTTTAGACGTCGAGGTGAAACAAGGCGCGCCGAAGGTCGGTTCGGGCGGTGCGCATTTGTTCGCCCGCACCGGCTGCATCAGTGTGGTGGATAAAAAGAAATAACTGAAACGCCGCTGCAGCCTGCCTAATTTTCGGCTCTCCAGTTCTCGATCCATAATGACGTCGTGCCCAGATGCCCGGTTGGGGTTATGCCGGTCAACCATTTTGGCAAGATGTAGGCATTTGCCCGGAAATAGAGGGGGATAACTGGAAGCTCCTCGGCATATATTTCCTGAAATCGCCGCCATAGCGAAGCGCGTTTCTGGCGGTCCAATTCGACTTCGATCTTTTCGATCAGCTGGTCCATTTCCGGGTTATTGAAACCGGTGTAGTTCTGGCCGCCCCAATTATTGGCTTGGCTCGGAATATGGTTGGAATGCAGGGTTGAACGCGGCACGCTTTCCGGTGCACTGATCCAGGCGAACATGGCCATCGATTTAAATTTTCGGTGGGTGACGGTATCGCCGAAAAATACGCGTGCCGGCTGATTGCGGATGCGCGCGTCTATGCCCGCCTGTTTCCATTGGCTTTGCAGCACTTGTTCGACCAATTCGCGGGTGCGGTTGCCGGCTGTCGTCATGATCTCCAACGACAGCTTCTCGCCCTTTGCGTTGGTGCGGATGCCATTTTTCCCCGCTTTCCAGCCGGCGGCATCCAGCAAAGCGGCAGCCTTTTTCGGGTCGAACGCATAGGTTGGGATCGTGCTGGAATGGATCCAATCCAAGGGATTGATGTTGGTGTGGGCGACCGGTTGGCGCCCGCCGAACAATTGTTTTGATATGGCGCTCCGATCAATGGCATGGATCAAAGCCCGGCGCACGCGCCGATCTTTGAGAATTGGATTGTCCAAATTAAGATCAATATGCTCAAAAATGAGACCGGTTTTATAAATAATATTGAACTTATCGCCGTGGCGTTTATCGAAGGCCAAGGCTTGATCGATGGTAATGCCGAGATCGCCAGAAATCATATCGATGGACCCGGAAAGAAGGTTCGCTTCCAATGCCGCCGTGTTGGCGATAACGCGGACAATGATACGTTTGAATCCTGGTTTTTTACCCCACCACGTTGGGTTGGGCTCTAACACCACATGGGCGCCCGGTTGAACCTTGGTTATCAGATAGGGGCCGAAGTAAAGACCTTTGTTGGCGGTGTCGGTGACGTAGGCCGTTCGGTTTTTATATTCGGACGGATTTTCGTCGAATATTTTTTCGTCAAGATGGCGGGGGAGAATATCGAACCCATTGATGGAATTGTAATCGAAAAAAACCTTGTCGTAGTGAAGGGTGAAGGTCTTGGCATCGACCGCGACAATTTTATAAACCCGGCGATAAAATTCGAGCCCGCTTACCCCGCTTTTGGGGTGGCGCCCGACCTTCCAGGTAAACACCGCGTCTCGAGATGTGACCGGGGTTCCATCGCCCCAAATGGCGCGGCTTTGAATTTTGTAAGTGACGGCAATTCCGTCTTTGCCGCCGGGCGTCTTTTCCAATTTTGCGAGGCCGTTATCGAGGCTCGGCAAGGTTTCGCACAACATGCAGCCGAGTTTCCATTTGGCGTCGTGCATGGTGAACGGACGCCGGGTCATGCCGAGGATATAGCTTTTTGCCAGCATCGAATCGATGTTCGGATGAAATGTCGATGGGAATTGGGTAATTCCGATGGTTAAGCTTTCCCGCTCCCCAGCGTCCGCCTTGCCCAAGAACAAAGGTATGGCGGCGATAAAAAATGCGGCCAGAAATTTTGCGAAGGATTTCATCGGAGAATTTTTAATCGGCTTAGCCGATTTCGGACTTGCCGCCGTTTGCTGCCGACCAGCCAACCGGATCGCCAAGAAAATCACGCACACCGGCAATATCTTCGGGCGAGAAATATCCACCCGATTCGGCTGCTGCTAAGACATCGTGCCAATCGGCCAGATAGTGCAAATTTGTGCCGGCTTTTTCCATTGCTTCATCGGCACCGGGGAAGGCGCGATAGAAAAACACCACGAAAATATCTGTGACAATGCCGCCGCCGGCGCGCAAGGCATCAACAAAATTAATTTTGCTGCCGCCATCGGTGGCCAGATCTTCGACCAAAAGCACCCGCTTGCCTTCCTCGAGATCACCTTCAATCTGCGCATTGCGGCCAAAGCCTTTTGGCTTTTTGCGGACATAAAGCATCGGCTTGTCGAGGGTCTCCGAAATCCATGCGGCATAAGGAATCCCGGCCGTTTCTCCACCGGCTACCATATCTATCTGATCGGCGCCAATATCGCGCACAATCAATTCAGTGCTCAGCGCGATGACTTTGCGGCGTTGGTCGAGATAGGCAATCAGTTTGCGGCAATCAATATAGACCGGGCTTGCCCATCCGGCGGTAAGAATATAGGGCTCGTTCGGTCGGAAATTAACCGCGCCAATCTCGATCAATATTTTACCGGTCGCTTCGCCGGCTTTGCGCCGTGCGTCTGATGCCGCGTCGTTTACCATTTGTTACCTCGCAATGTGGCATTTTCTAATGAATGTTTAAGTGAGTTTCGAGGGGCTGACAATTGCCTAAAGACCAAACGCCGGGATAACCGGCAACGAAAGAGTACGGCGTGAACCACCTGTTCGAAGATAACCGGGCCGCAAACCGGCGCAAGCCGCAATTTGACGCTGCTACGGAGGGCGATAAATTGGCCTCCATGGACGATATGATTGGCGCCGCTATGCGGTTCCATCAATCAGGTGCCTTGGCCGACGCCGAACGCGCATACCGTAAAGTATTAAAGCGGGCGCCGGAACGCGCGGACATCTTGCATCTCTTGGGCTTGGTGGCGCATCAAAGCGGTCGCAATAGGGAAGCTGCAAAAATCATCCGGCGCGCTATTAAACGAGCGCCCCAGGAAATTTCCTACCGCGTTAATTACGCGATTGTTCTTAACGCATTGTCGCGCTGGCAGGAAGCCGAGAAATCCTGTCGCGCGGTTTTGAAAGTTCAACCCAACCATTCGGAAGCGCTGAATAATTTAGGCCGCGCACTTCTCGGCCAGAACCAGATTGAGGCGGCGGCGGGGGCCTATCGCCGCGCCTTGGAAAGCGATCCTGCAAACGCTGCGGTACACAATAATTTAGGTCTTTTGTTTATGCAGATGGGGCGCACAGGCGAGGCGGTGGCCTCATTTCAGGCAGCTCTCTCTCAAAATCCTGATTTCACTTTGGCGCTGGCAAATTTAGGGTCGGCTTATATGCAGCTCGGCCGCTTGAGCGAAGCCGAAGATGCCTGTCGCCGCGCCATCTCGCTGGACGCCAACTTCGCCCCGGCCCTTCATAGTCTGGGGGTTATCAAATCGACCGGCGGCAAGTTTGAGGAAGCGGCGGAATTATTCGATCGCGTATTGTCCACCGATCCAAACCATCTGCACGCCCGCATTAATTTAGCCTCGGTGTTGTTGATCCGCGGGAGCCATGATGCGGCGGAAAAATTATTTATGTCGGCGCTAGAACTAGATCCTGGTTCCGCCGAGGCGCACCTTAATCTCGGCATGTGTCTGGTGGAGCGTGGTTTTGTTGAACGGGCAGATCACTGTTTCCGCCAAGCCATCGCATCGGACCCGAAAAATTTGGAAGCGTACTATAATCTAGCGGTGTCGGGCCGGGGAGGCTTCGATGATCTGGACCAGGCCAACATTAAGGAGCTTGAAGAAAATCCTGGCTTGAGCACCGAGCAAAAAGTTAAAATTCAATTTGTTCTGGCGGCATTGGCTTGCGATGCCGGCGATGCCGGCCAAGAATTTGAATATTGCCGGGCGGGGAACGCGCTTCGCAAAACCGCGCTCGCGGCGGGCGGGGTTAAATTCGATGCGGACAGCCATCAACGCCTTGTGGCGGACATCGCAGAAACGTTTAACGATCCATTTTTTAAGGCGCGGCCTAATTTTGGGATCAGAGGCAAATCTCCCATTTTCGTTGTCGGTGTGCCGCGTTCGGGCACGACCTTGGTGGAACAAATAATCGGCGCCCATTCACGCGTCACCAGCCTTGGCGAGCGGGACGATATCGCGGTCTTGATCAAAGAGGCGGCGGGGTTGGTCAATGGCAAATCTGAGTACCCCGGAATATTTAATCATTTGACCGAGGCTCAGGTGAGGCAAATGGCCGAGGCGCATAGCGTGCTGATCGAGCCGTTGGCGGGCGGGGGCACCTACGCGACCGATAAAACCCCGTTTAATTTTTTGAACCTCGGTGTTATCGCTCTGATGTTCCCAGATTGCCGGATCATTCATTGTACGCGCGATGTGCGAGATACCGCCCTGTAGTGCTTTTTTACCAATTTCTCTCAACCCCATAGCTGGGCGATGGATCTCGGTGATATCGGTCATTTCATAAATGATTACCGCCGCCTTATGGATCATTGGCATCGGGTGTTGCCGGTGAATATTTTGGATATTTCCTATGAGACGTTGGTGAGCGACCCCGAAAAACAGGCGCGGCGCATGACCGGGTATCTGGGATTGGATTGGGATCCTGCCTGCCTCGAATACCACCTGGTGGGAAATGCCGTTAAGACGGCTTCAAAATGGCAGGTGCGAGAGCCGGTCTATTCGACCTCGGTCGATAGGTGGCGGCGTTTTGAGAGCCAACTGAAACCACTTATTGCGATTCTTGAAAACGTGCCGACACCCTGAGTCATTCCAGACCGGCTGATGTTCCAAGCATTTTTCTAATTCCGGCGATGCGCGCGCGCCATCCGTCGTGCCAGCAGCAATCGTGCCGGTAATCCTCGATCACCCGAATAGAAGAGCTGACAGGAAGTTTTGCCGCCTTCAAGAACCCGAGGACCACGGATGGGGACACGATGTCGTCCTTGCCGCCGGCAAGGTGGACTTGTGGACATGCCGGATCGTTTCAACAAAATGAGCTGGATTCAGTGAGCCTTTTAGGGGTGAAACGCCCAAAGATTTAGTCCACATATCCGTATCTAGATTGGCCGCAATGGTTATTAGGCTACGCACGTCGCGTCTACGTGCCGTTATAAGGGAAGCAGCAGCACCACCACCGGAATAGCCAATAATACCGACAGTCGGCGCGGAAATCTCACCCTTGATCCGGTCAATTGCCTGAGAGAGCGCGGAAATGATAACCGGTGAGAGGCGATGGGTGGTCCAATAGCGGGGATGGCACGGTAGCTTGTCCGCCTGGCCGGAATACTGGCAGGGGCGGCCAAGATAAAGGATATTCGGCGCGTAGTCGGAAAGGGCGAGCCGCAGCCCGAGAGGCCGGTTTGGCGTTGGATCCGGCGAGGCCAGCTGCCGCGTGGCATAAGCCCGGCCATCGCCCTCAATGTAAACCGTGAGGGGCTTGTTCGCGCCCTGCGTTCGCCTCAAAGTAAACAGCTTGAAGCCTTCCACAGGCATAAGCTCGATGCGCCATCCGTCTACCAGAGCTTGGCTAATGAGTGTTTCGCGGTTGCCGCCTGGATCGAACAGAGCGCATCCATTCAGCAATTGAAGCGCGGCGAACAAAAAAATGGCCGGGCTAAGCACCCGGCCATTTTTTGCAGTAACTAACTGCACTAAAACTCAAAACCAAGTCGAATGGTTCCAGATCCAGAAGCTGTTTTTACGTCTTTCTTCGTGGAACCCGCGCCCTCGATACTTAGGGACGCGCGGCTGCTCAGGTCGATGCTTATTCCGGCATTGACGCCGAATGTGTTTTTGGCGTTGTAGGCGCCGCCTGCATCGTTGTAATCGTAGCTATAGGTCGTGCCTAAATATGGGTGTACGACACCGCCATCATATCCGACGCGCAGCCCCACATTCCCGCTACCGACGGTAATAGCCTGGCCTACAACGGAAACGCCGTCAGTGTCCACATAGGCGTCCTGCTTTTCATGGATAAAGGATGACCCCACCCTGAACCCGAACAGGAATTTTTTGACTTCACGATCAACGACTAAATTAATTGAACCGAAATTACGGTTGGCTTCGCTGCTACCGGTTATTTTCGTTGAGGTCAGCGGATCGAGGCGGGTCATGTCGTAATCAAGTTTAGTGTAGCCGATGACGGCATCAAGGCTGATATTATTATTAAATCCGATGGATATATAGGGCGTAATCGTATAGCCCATCCCATCGATTTCGCCGCGGTTAAATTCGGTATCCGTATTCGATGTCTCGTACCCGAAGCCGATACCGAACAAGGTTTTTTTGCTGGGCCGGTAATCAAAGCCGAGCATCCCCGAATAAAGATTTGAATCGAAATTGGCATCGGAAGCGCTACCGGTAGCGCGCGTAAAGTTGCCATTTCCCCAAAGTCCAAATCGGGAATTGGAATGTTCGCCCGCAGCCGCACCGGAGCCAAATCCCAGAAGGTTGATAGTGCCGTTACCAGCCTCATTTTTGCCGGGCGCTGACCCCTTAGCGCGAAATGATGATACGCGATTGAGAACCAGACCTGCCGTCGCGTTGGCTGCGGTCACTACAGTCGAAGACGAAGAAACAGTGTTGCCGGCGGCGTCACTATTGCCGGAACAAGAGGCATCGTAAGTATATCCAGAAGTATTACAGGTATTTGCAGCCAAAGCTGGGTTGCTAGCAATAAAGATTGCCCCCGAAGATGCAATCAAGACCGCCACGAAAAGGGAAGTTACGCTATATTTAAATATTTTCATTCCCAGTCTTTCAAATCTAAGCTTAAATTATAACGGCTATTGGACATGCCAGCTATCTGCTACCGGCTATCTGCTACATGGTACATGGTATGTTTAGCCGATTTTATAATACGATTACGGCTTTATTTGGCTATTCTTATGTATTTTATACCAAATGTTGCAAAAACAACACACTCCGAAAGCTTTGTTTCAATGGTAATTCAATTGGTTAGCCTATCTAGAAGCTCTTTTGGTACAGGCATCTGGTTTTGGATTCCATAGTTCAAACTGCGTTTCATTCGCAATATCCCTTCTTCTCCTTTGGCCGGATGGGCGAGCAACATGACGCCGGAAAACCATAATCCGATCGGATCGTTGGGTCGGCGGGCGAGCAATCGCTCCGCCACTCTGAGGGCACGCATTTCCTTGCCATCGTTCAGCATCAAATTGAAGTAAGGCACAGCCAAATCCGATCGCCTGGGTAAACGCGTAAGCAAGGCTTCAGTTAAATGAATAAAGCGGATCTTTATCAGGGTGTTACTATTTGCTAACCGGGGAAATTTAAATATCAATCCAGCCAGTACATTGACAGTCGTTATGGTCGCGGCTACCGAGGAAAATTCGGCTTCATTTTGCAAAACTGGTGATAGAAGTTCCCGAAAGCGGATTACGGCGGGCGTATCGAGGCTCCCATTTTTCTTCATCTCAATACTCATTTTGGAATAGGCGTTCTGAAGGAGTGCCGCGTGGTAAATTTCGCCGAGGCCGGTGAAAAGATTGCCGAATGAGGATTTCTCTGGCGTAAGTTTCACACCGTTGCGGTTCGCATCAAGACCAATCCGTGCCTGGTCGGCGGCCAGTTGGCTCGCCACAAAACCAAAAAATAGGAGTCCGGCGCAAAGGGCCGCCGCCGCACCGATCAATTTTGATCGCTTGTGGTCGCCAAAATTTGGCATTGTGTTTCTTTGGTCGGAAAGGCTGATGGCGGCAAGGCTTGCCGCCATCAAGGGCAGACTGTGCGGCATTTGAAACCAGAAGGACTGTAGGGTGCCTAGAATTAGTGTGAAAAAGACAGAAAGTTTCAGTTGATTGTCACGGGCGTAACGGAAGATGGCGAACATATAACCTAATGTTAGCATCAATCCTGCGCCGCCAATTGATAACAACGCTTCGAAATATTGGTTGTGACTATGGAAATCCGAGCGTCGTATCGCATCCCAGTAGACGCGCGATTCGCCGATTAGCTCGTGCAACCGCCCGTCGACCAATGTGAGGTTGGCCAACAGCGCTTCCGAATAATGGCCCCACCCCATCCCGGTGAAAAATCGCCATGGTTGATCCAATAGTGATTGAAATCCGACGGTCACCAGCATCGCGCGCGACCACAAACTCGGCCAAGCGGCGATAACCAGTTCGGCAAACGGACGGAAGTCCAATGTTTCATATAGTGAATTCCGCATGGCTTCCTGCCAAAGCGGGCCAATCGACAATATGGCGACGCCGACGAGCACGGGGAATAGCGCACATATGGCTGCAATCCAGCGCTTGTCGTTGAGTTTCCAAATCAAGGACAGCATGGCTACGGCAATTGCGAAGGATAGAACCGCCGCCTTATTTCCGGAATAAATTAGGAGCAATAGAAGCACCACGCCGCAAACCGCAATGATCCATTTTCCGTTATAGCGCTCGCTCGCCAGCGAGGCCACGCTGACGAAGGCAAAAATTGCGTAAAATGCCAAATAATCGCTAAAGAAAAATGGCGCCCAGGTCTGTTCCTCCTGAAACAAAGCGTCTAGTCCGAATGCGCCGGCGGTGGCCGCCAGAACCACCGCAATTAATATCCTGCGCCACCGGCGCGCGCGCCATGCCAGCGCTGTGGCCGCAGTCAGCGCAGCAAGGTCCAAATAGGCGAGGGCGCCGAAGCCATGTTCCGGCGTGCCGAACACAGAAAGACCCCAGAGCGTTGTCCACGGAAGCAGCAAAATGGAAAGCAGCGCGATCATGATTGGTATCAGGATCAGCGGATGAACGATGATCGCCAAGGTTTGTGCATCACGTGACCATGCAAGGCGGGCAAGCGCCGCTGCGGCAATCCCCGAGACCAAGTGTATCCACGGCACTGCACCTTCCACTTGTACCCAAATGCCGTTGTAAAACGGCGGCAATGCGAGAAAAATTGCTAGGGGTGAAATAACGGCTGCCAGTCGCGCAACCGTCAACATGGCTCCATCAAGCGGCCTAACGGGCAAGTCGGTTTCGACTGGGTTTTGCATATTTGGGGCGCCAAATTGGTTATAAGCGGTGTTTAAAAAATCAATAATCGAACTATATGTAAGGCAAGCATGATTGTTGACGCCCACGCAAACTTCAAGGAGAGAGATATGCGCCAAACATTCCTAATCGCGCTTTCCGCTATCGCGGCGGCGGCAATCGCCGTTTCTGCCTCCCATGTGGCCAATGCTCAAGCCGGGTTGCGTGCCGTTTCGCCGGCCATAACGCAGCAATCCACCCAACAGGCTATTGAAGGCGTGCGCCGTGGAATGAAACAAAAATCGGCTAAAGATGAAAAGGACGAACGGCCAAAAGAGGCAAAACAGGCAACCAAAATTCCGCCGGCTGTCGATAAAAAATTGGGGAAAAAACCGAACTGAGTTCCGCTCACTTACGGTGCCTATGGGAGGGCCGAACTGCCAGCCAATTAATTGCCTTTTTTGCGGGCGATATAGCCGTCGGAGCCTAAATCTGAAAAATAAGAGGTCATTTCCGGGTGATTGACCGGCTCGCCGGATTTATCTGGTTCCATATTGCGTTCGGCGACGTAGGTGCGAATGTCGCTGCCATCGACAAGGATGTGGTACCACGGCCTGTCCTTCGGCGGCTTTGACGAGGCCATATCTTTATACCAATCCGCGGTTCCGTGAAATTCAGGGTCCACATCAATGACCACACCCCGGTAATCAAATCGTTTGTGGTGAATAATCTGGCCGACAAAAAACATGGCTTGTGATGAGGACAAGATGTCTCTCCATTTATCGGTTAGATGGGGTGCGTTGTTTAAAATGTGAACATTTTGAACCACTAAATCCAGTTATAAATTGAATTCGAGCTGAATTTCACGCTTTATCGGTGTTGACCGGCATGACGCGCATGCTTGGCCGCGAATATTGGTTAATTTGGGCACTTTTGTTTGAATATGGACGGGCAGGATAAAGACAACTTCTTGATCTGGGTATTGGCGGACCAGGCCCTCGGAACGGCGGAGCAATGCCTCGGAGTTGCTGAGGCCTTGGGGCATGCCTACGAAGTAAAAAAATTGGGGCGTTCCTCAATCTCAAATTTACCGAATGTATTTTTTGGCCGTGGCCTTCTTGGACTGCCCGCCAAAGATCGCCGCCAGATCGCGCCGCCGTGGCCGAATTTGGTTATATCCGGCGGGCGCCGAACCGCGCCGGTGGCCCGCTATATTAAACATCAAGCTGGCGGAACTTGTTTTTTGGCGCATGTGATGCACCCAGGATGGCCCGGCGCCGGCGAATTCGATCTCATTGCGGTCCCCCGCCATGATCGCGTCGAAGGGAAAAATATATTCCCGATAACAGGTGCGCCGCACCGGGTAGGCGAGGACACGCTTTCCCGTGCTCGGCAAGACTGGCTGGGCCGGATCGGTGGAAACGCCTCGCCAATTATCGGATTGCTGCTTGGTGGTCCGACGCGGCAAAAAACCTTTTCGCATCAAAACGCCGATGGTTTGGGCCGCAAGGTTGGTGCGCTGACCGCTTCTTTGGGCGGAAGC
This sequence comes from Rhodospirillales bacterium, assembly GCA_013204125.1. GTDB lineage: Bacteria > Pseudomonadota > Alphaproteobacteria > Rhodospirillales > UBA2165 > JABMOP01. The sequence goes on from JABMOP010000264.1 coordinate 15,013, forward strand.
TTAGTTATAAGTTCAAGCCCGAGAACGGGAAATATTTTAGCGCGTGTTTGTGCGGCGGCCGAAAAGGGTGGCACCAAGCCGGCGCTCAGTCACAAATGGGTGCCGGTAGGCGAAAATCCTTTTATGGGAATCTTGGCTATCGCCGATATTTTGGTGGTCAGTGGAGATTCTGTTTCCATGATTTGTCAGGCCGCAGCGACTGGAAAAGGGGTCTATATTTATGCGCCGCCCGGCTTCGCCGTGGAAAAACATGTTCGCTTTCACGAAGACCTTTATGCTGAAGGTTTCGCCCGACCGTTGTTGGATCGGCTGGAAATCTGGCCCCATCCACCAT
>JABMOP010000265.1 GCA_013204125.1 Rhodospirillales bacterium
GGAATGTTCCGCCATGTCGTCTAGATATTTGGGCCAAAGTTTCGATATCCACGGCGGCGGCCAGGATTTGATCTTCCCGCATCACGAAAACGAAATTGCCCAAAGCCGCTCGGCCCACCCCGATGAAAGCTTCGCCAGGGTGTGGATGCATAACGGCTATTTAATGGTCGAGGGCGAGAAAATGTCTAAATCCTTGGGCAATTTCATCACTGTCCATGATTTGCTCAAAGAACATCACGGCGAAACGATCCGCCTCACCATGCTCAAAACCCATTACCGTCAGCCGATCAACTGGACGGCGAAAGGGGTTACAGAGGCTGAAGTCGAGTTGAACCGGTTTTATTCAGCGATACGTCAAGTAAAAGACACTTCCGTCAAACATGTTGAGCCGCCCGAAGAGGTTCTAATCGCGTTGAAAGAAGATTTAAACACGCCTTGGGCAATTTCTCATCTTCACGATATTGTCTCTGATTTGAATAACGCGACTTACAACAACCGAGCAGAGCAGACCGAAATTCGGGATAAATTGGTTGCTGGTGCCAAGCTGCTTGGCTTATTGCAACTTAGTCCAGTGGAATGGCTTCAATGGCGGCCAGAGAACTCAGAATTTTCAGACGCGACGATTGCAGCGCTAATATTGGAACGCAATAAAGCCCGCACCGATAAAGATTTCACCGAGGCCGACCGCATCCGCGGCGAGCTGGCGGCGGCGGGCATCATCTTGGAAGACAGCGGCGGCGCAACCACTTGGCGGCGCGGCTAAAAGGAGGCGAAATGCATTACGAACCCAACACCACCGATCATGGATTGGCCCATGATCCATTTAAATCCTGTGTCGTGCCGCGCCCGATCGGTTGGATTTCCAGCCTGTCGCCGGATGGCGTTGCGAATTTGGCGCCCTATAGCCAGTTTCAAAATCTCAGCTTCAATCCGCCTTACGTGATGTTTTCCGCCAATGAAGGCGTCGATAATCGCGGCCGTAAGGATTCGGTGGTCAATGTTGAACAGACCGGTGAATTCGTGTGGAACATGGCGACCTATGATCTGCGCGAAGCGGTCAATATTTCGGCCAGGGATTTCCCGCCCGATGTCGACGAATTCGAAGCCGCCGGCGTCACCAAGGCGGCTTCGTTGACCGTCAAAGCGCCGAGGGTCGCCGAATCGCCCGTCCATTTCGAATGTGAATATTACACAACCCTGCGCCTGCCGGGTCTTGGGAAAAACGGCGGCGGCGCGGCCGATATGGTCATCGGCCATGTCAAATTGATCCATGTGGATGATGCGGCGCTGGACGAAAACGGCAAGCTCGATATCCCGCGCCTGAAACCGATCGCCCGGCTTGGCTATTACGACTACACCTATGTGGAACACGTCTTTGAGATGAAAATCCCGGGCGCGTCCCAAGGCATGATGAACGGCCTCGAAGGCCAAACCGGCGCCCCCGGTAAGGCCGCCGGTTAGGGCGTTACCCGGGCCGGCGGCGGCGCCAGCGCTTCGGCGTCGATGGCGCCCGCCCGCGCCCAGATTCTTGGCCCCCAGAGGGCGATCAGGATCAGCGCCAGAAAAGCGCCGCCGCCGACGGCGAGGCGGAGCGATGTAAACTCGGCGATCCAGCCGACGACGAAAGAGCCGACCGCCTGGGCGCTCGGCACCAGAGACAAGTAGATGGCAAGGACGCGCCCGCGATAGGCCGGATCGACGGTCGCCTGAACCAGCGTTTGCGCCGAGATGGCGGCGGTCACGGCAAAGCCGCCGGCAAAAACCATCATCGCCACCGCAAACCAGAAATTCTTGGTGGCGACGAAAAGGAGAACCGCCACCGCCGAAACGACAATGGAGATAACAAACATGCGGGCTAATCCTTCGCTGCGCCCGCGGATCGTCATGCCGATTGCGAGGATCAGCGCGCCGAGGCCGGAAGCCGATAAAAGCGTGCCCAACCCTTTCTCGCCGCGCTGGAAAACATCGACCGCGAAGCCCGGCAGTAAATCCGTATAGGCGCGGATCAAAAGCGACGCGATGATCCACAAAACGATCAAGCTGCAGATGGTTTGGTGATGCCAGGTATAGATCATGCCTTCTTTCACATCGATCATGAGGGCACCGAATGTGGTTTTCGATGGCGCGCCGTCGCGCGCGCGGATGCGGATCAGCGAAAGTATGAACCAGGCGGAAACCGCTGCGTAAGCGACGAAGCCGAGCGCCGGGCCGCCGAATTCGCCGAACTCCGTATTGCCCCAGGCGATCAACGCAGCGCCGATGGCGGGGCCGGTAAAAGAGGCGGTATTGAAGGTCGTGGTATTGAGTGCAATCGCCGCCGACATGCGGTCGCGGCCGACCAGAAGTTGGATCAAAACCTGACGCGCCGGAAAATCAAAGGCATGGCCGGCGCCCAGAACCGCGATCAACCCAGCCAGCAGATAGGGCGTCATCACGCCGAGATAGGTCAAAGCCGCCATGAGAAGCGATATGAATACGGCGACCAGCAAGGTCGCGATGGCCGTTCGCCGATATCCCAACCGGTCGGCGATGGCGCCCGCCACCGGGCCGAGCAATATCAACGGCACGAAATATATGACGCTGATAATGCCCAGCCACGCCGGTGACTGGGTTAGCTGGTAGATGAGAACGCCCGACGAGATGCGCCATATCCCGACGCCTTGGACGCTGACCGCTTGGCCCATCCAGTAAATGCGGTAATCGCGCACTGAAAGGGCCAGGCTAAAACCGCCGAAGTAGGAGAAAATTTTAGAAGAGGCGCGCATTGGCCGAACTTACACCGGCGCCGATGGGCGGTAAAACGAAAGTGCTAGTTCGGCTGATCCTGGTGCGCCCGGATCAGCCGCTTCGATCCCAGCGCCATAACCATCAGGGCGAGCACCGCACCGATCGCCAACGATGGCCGGAAGCCGATCACTTCGGCCAGCCAGCCGAGCCCGAGCGCGCCGATGGCAGGCGTGCCCAGATTTATCGCCAGGCTGATGGAGACGACGCGGCCGCGATAGGCGCCGTCGATGTTCTGTTGAATTAAAGTTGCCGCCGCGATACCGGCGGCGCAGGTAAAGCCGCCGAGAAAAAAGAGGCTGACCAAGCCGAGGATGAAATTATCGCTGGCAATGAAAGTTAAGAGGCCGAAGCCGGAAGCCACTTGCCCCCACACCAAAAACCGAACCAGCCATTGTTCGCGGGCAGCCAAAATCATGGCTACCGATACGGCGAGCGCGCCAATGCCGGATGCGGCCAGCAAACTGGCAAGCCCTTGCGCATCAGCGGCGAAGACTTTGACCGCAATGCCCGGCATTAAATCTACATAAGGGCGGAGCGCCACCGCCATCACCATGTGAAATCCGATGACCCAGGGAATGACCGGGTGGCGGGTGGTATAGCGCACCCCCGACATCAAATCCGGCCATAGCCCGGCAATCCTGATCTCGGACCAGCGGGGTTCCCCGTCGGCGTGGATACGGAGCAACGTCACCAGCATCACAACCAATGTGAAAATGGCGGTGGTAAAGGCAAGCTGGGCGCCGCCCCAGCTCAGCAAAAATCCGGCAATCAGTGGCCCTGTGAAAAAAGCCACGTTGAACGTCGCCCAATTCAAGGACATGCCTTCGGTCAAATGGGCGCGGTCGATCAACACCGGCACCAATGACTGCCGTGCCGGGCCTTCGAACGCCGTAAATATCGAAATGGCGCCCATCAAAATAAACAGAACCGGCGGCGTGATGGCGCCCGCCCAGGATAAAATCGCCGTCACCAGCATCACCAAAGTCGCGCCCGAAAGAGCGATCATCGCTGTCCGCCGATAACCGAGCCGATCACAGATGGCGCCGGCAATCGGGCTTAAAATCAGAAAAGGAGCGGCAAAGGCAAATCCCATCGCGCCGAGCCATGCCGGGCTGGCGGTCAAGTCGAACATCATCCAGCCGGCGGCGACCCGGTATATCCAAAGACCTTGGACATAGGCAATCTGACCGGACCAATAAATGCGGTAATTGCGACTGGAAAGCGCCCGCGCAAATCCGCCGAAATAAACGGCTAAGCGTACCCATATAGGCATCGGGCGAATCTACACGCGCGACCGGTGCGATTAAAGCAGAGAGATGGGTGTGGACAGAAGCGGCGGCAATGCGATGATGGGCTGAGAAACGGAAGGAGTCCCTGCAATGAGCGATTCGGTCTTAAAAGCGCTCGGTATCCTTAACGAAGCCCTGGCGCTGGACGCAGATGCGATCACCGCGCTCGTCAATGTCCGGGTTGATTGCAATTCTCAGATTTCGGCGCATCCGACAATTCAGGTGAACGCCTATGACGGGATAGCTAAAATCGGTGTATTGGGGATCATCAACGGAATTATCGGCGATTCCCCGACCGGCGTGATCGGCGCTAAAGGCCAGATGGACGTGGCCACCGGGCGCTTTACCCAGATTAGAGAATTTGTCGATCTGCGCGACGGAAAAGTGGATGTGATCGCTTAAATTAGCGATTAATCGCTCAAAAGGTTGTCGATTTCCGCTTGGTCCATCGCGACTTTGCTGCCGTGAATATTGGCCGAGGCGATATCCAAGAGCCGCCGGATATTGGCCGATTGCTCTTCGGCGATATCACGTAAATGTTCCTCGTTGCCATCCGCAATGGACTTGCCGAGGCGATCAATGGCTAAAAGAATAAGCCGGTTCAAATGGTCCACCGTTAAATCGAACGGCACCCGGTAGCGTTCCGGAACGTAACCGTAGGCTTCGGCGGCCAAATCTTTATCGGCAATGGTGCTGCTGAGGAAATGGTCAGGGTAGGATTTGGGCTGCCATTCGCGCGCTTCTTCCAGCAATTCTGGGAAATCGGGCACCATATCCAGGGTCATAACGATTTCGTTGAAGTGGTTTAAATAATCAGTGGCGAGCAGGGTTTGCTCATTGATATTGGTTCCCGCCACTTTGCGGCGGAAATCCTCCAACTCTGAATCGGATTTATCGATTTCGGTGTTGATCTTCAGCATTTTCAATTCAATTTTTCGAATACGGCCCCAATTCATAACTATCAATCGAAGCTCTATAGCTAAATATGGGCATCACAAGGCGTTAAATAAACAGTATCCATAAATTAATTCAGATTTTTATTGCAACGACCATCCCACTCCCCATGTGCGCAATAATCCTACTAATACTATGGTATTGAGACCGATTTGCATTTTCACTTAAGTTGGAATTCGTAAATTTAAATCACATTTTATTTTAGCCCCTAGAAGACGGGTAGAAGGGGAACACAGATGGCACAGGAACTCAGCACCACCGGTGTGGAGCGATTTTTCGAGGCGGATGAGATTATTGTCAGTAAGACCGATTTGAAAGGTAGGATCACATACGCCAACCAGGTCTTTCTGCGGCTTGCAGATTATACGGAACAAGAGGTTTTAGGTGCGCCGCTCAAGTCTCGTGCGCCATCCGAATATGCCACGCATCTGCCGAGCTTTCGAAGAATGCTGAGTTGCCCACCAAAGAGGTAAATAGCTTCCTGGGCGAGGCCGGTAAGATTATTTAAGCTAAGGCCGGTTGGACGAGGTTTATAGACCAGTCATTGCAGGGGTTCGGCCTCGTTTAACCGAATCCCTTGTGGTTCCAACCGAAATTGTGCATTCTCCCGCGCCTTCCGTCAAAATTCAGCGAGTGAACGATGAGCAGGCGTATCTACATATTCGACAGCACATTGCGTGATGGCGCGCAAACCCAGGGGATTGATTTCAGCACTGCCGATAAGACGGCGCTGGCGCTGGATTTGGACGCCCTCGGCGTCGATTATGTGGAAGGCGGCTGGCCCGGCGCCAATCCCACCGACGACGCTTTTTTTGGCGATCCGCCGAAATTGGCGCACTCCAAGCTGACGGCTTTCGGCATGACCCGGCGCGCCGGAAGATCGACCGATAACGATCCAGGTCTGGCAGCGCTTTTAGGGGCGAAAACACCGGCGGTCTGTATCGTCGGCAAAACCTGGGATTTCCATGTAGACGTCGCTCTCGGCATCGAGAAAGATGAAAATATCCAAATGATCGCCGATTCGATCCGGCATCTGGACCAAAATACCGACGAGGCTTTGTTCGATGCGGAGCATTTTTTTGATGGTTACAAAGCCAATCCCGAATTTGCACTGAGCTGTCTTAAAGCGGCTTTGGCCGCCGGCGCCCGCTGGATTGTTCTTTGCGACACAAACGGCGGAACCTTGCCCGACGAAGTGGAACGCATCGTCAGCGAGGTGGCCAAACACATCCCTGGCGATAAATTGGCTATCCATTGCCATGACGACACCGGCAACGCGATTGCCAACAGCTTGGCTGCGGTTCGCGCCGGCGTGTGCCAAGTGCAAGGAACGCTAAACGGGTTGGGAGAGCGGTGCGGTAACGCCAATCTTATTTCGCTCATTCCGACGCTTGTTCTGAAAATGGGTTTGGATACCGGCGTTTCGGATGACGGTCTCAAAAGACTGACCCATGTGTCGCATACCTTGGACGACCGGCTTAATCGCCAGCCAGACCGGCGCGCGCCCTATGTCGGCGATAGTGCCTTCGCCCATAAAGGCGGGTTGCATGTCTCTGCGGTGGAAAAAGATCCCCGCTGCTATGAACATATCGATCCCGAACTGGTCGGCAATCATCGTCAAATAGTGGTTTCAGATCAGGCCGGGCGCTCCAATATTCTTGCCATGTTCCGCGATATCGGGCTCGAAATTTCCGCCGATGACCCGAAGGTTGCGGCCCTTGTCGAAGATGTAAAAAGAAAAGAATTCGATGGCTACGCCTATGACGGCGCCGAAGCCAGTTTCGAATTACTGGCCCGGCGGGCTTTGGAATCGGTGCCCGAATATTTCCGTCTGGCCAGTTTTCGCGTCATCGACGAGCGGCGCTGGAACGCCAAGGGCGAACTTGTCACCCTTTCCGAAGCGACCATCAAGGCGATCATCGGCGGCACACAATATATGAACGTTGCCGAGGGCAATGGCCCGGTCAATGCGCTCGATACGGCGCTGCGTGAAGTTCTGTTGCCGGTTTATCCCGAACTGACCGATGTGCGCCTTGTCGATTACAAGGTGCGTATCCTAACGCCGTCGGAAGCCACCGGCGCGGTGACGCGCGTGATGATCGAAAGCGCCGATGCAAATGGGATGCGGTGGTCAACGGTCGGCGTATCGACCAACATTATTGATGCATCATATAATGCGCTCCGCGATGCAATTACCTATAAATTGTACAAAGACGGCGCCGTGGCCCAGCCCGGCCTGGGCGCCCAAACCGCCGATTAATGGCCGGTACCAACCGTACACGTGATAATCAGACGGACCCATCTGGCCCGGCGATTATCCTGGTCGAGCCGCAGCTTGGCGAAAACATCGGTATGGTGGCGCGCGCCATGCTCAATTGCGGATTGACCGATTTAAGGCTGGTCCGCCCGCGCGATGGTTGGCCCAACGAAAATGCCGCTAAAACGGCGTCCGGGGCTGATATGGTTTTGGATGCCGCCCGATTGTTTGATAGCACCGAAGACGCGATTGCCGATCTGACGCTGGTGTTCGCGGCAACGGCGCGCGGCCGTGACATGACCAAGCAAGTCGCCACTCCGGCCGATGCCGGACCGTTGCTGCGCAGCGCCGATGCCGGCGGCGTTATTTTCGGCGGCGAAGCCATGGGGCTCAACAATGACGACGTGGCGCTGGCCAATAAAGTTATCAATGTTCCACTCAACCCCGGATTTTCGTCATTGAATTTGTCGCAGGCGGTGCTCCTCGTTGCCTATGAATGGTGGCGCACCGGAGAGACTACGTCGGCCCCGGACAGTTTCCGCGCCGGCGCCGTCCCGGCGACAAAGAAGGAATTGATGCATCTGTTTGAACATCTGGAAACCGAGTTGGATAAAAGCGGATTTTTGCATGTGGAAGAAATGCGCCCTACCATGACGCGCAATCTACGGAATATGTTACAGCGCGCCGAATTGACCGACCAAGAAGTACGCATCCTGCGCGGCGTGATTGTCAGCCTCACTTCCCATCGAAATAAAGATTAGGCGCGCTATTTTAAGAGATGCTGTCGATGCCGGAACGCGCCAATTCGTCTGCCCGTTCGTTTTCTGCATGCCCTGAATGTCCTCTGATCCAATGCCAATCGACATCATGCATGCGGGCCAAGTCGTCTAATTCGCGCCATAAATCGTGGTTGGGGCGCATGGCGCCGCCTTTGATGCGAAAATCTTTCCGTTTCCAGCCTTCCAGCCATTCGGTCATGCCTTTCTGGACATATTGGCTGTCCGTATAGATATCAACGCGGCTTATCTTTTTTAGAGCTTTTAAGCCTTCGATCACCGCCTGGAGTTCCATTCGGTTGTTGGTGGTATCAGGCTCGCCGCCGAAAATCTCCCGCTCTTCCCCGCGCCAGCGCAGAATAGCGCCCCAGCCGCCGGGGCCTGGATTGCCGCTGCACGCGCCGTCGGTAAAAATTTCCACTGTTTGTTCGGTTTCGGACATGGCGCCTTCTATCCGATCACTGGGCCTAAGCACAAGCGGCGACAGCCGAATGGTTAAATCTACTTATTTGTTCCTGTTAACGAATCTGTCAGTATATTGATTAGCATGCCGCAGATTTTTTTGACTCTTAATTTCCAACGCCTTGCCGTGTGGGCCGGGCGTGTGGCGCTTTTGTTCATTATGGTTACAGGTCCCGGCTGGGCGGATCTGAGCCCGGCGTTCGCTGCCCGCGGCGATATTCCCGATACCCGCATCAACGAATTTTCCGATCCCGAAGAAATTGTCCATTTGGCGCAGCAATCTCTTAAACGGCTCAAATATTATGACGGCCCCATCGATGGCCGAATGTCGCAGATGGTCATTGATGCGATCAAGGATTATCAGAGCACCCTCGGGCGACCGGTTGACGGAAAGTTGACTACCGAGTTGGCCCAGCAGATGGAGACCCAAGGCAAGGTCGGTGATATGCTCGCCCGTCTGCAAGAGGTGCGCCGGACAAAAATTGATCAAGCGCGGCGCGCTTTAATGGGGAAAAGCGAAACGCGCGGGTTTCTCGATAATGCCGCAGAAAATGAAACCGCTGATCCAACCCGCGATGTCTCTTCATGTTTCAAATCTCCGACCGAACAATGCCTGCTGATCGAAGCAGTCGAAAGCGCCAAGGGTATTTTCAAGACTGAACTCAGGGATTGGGCTTACGGCGAAATTTTGGTGTCTCAGGCCAAAGCCGGGTTGCTTAAGAGCGCCGTTGCCACCGTCCGCCGCATTGGCGATGCCAGATTGATCCTCGTCGCGCTACGCGATATTGCGCGCGCCCAAGCCAAGGAAGGGCGCATCAGCGAAGCGCTGGACACCGCCAAAATCATTCCCACCCTTTTTAAGCGTTTGGAAGCGCTGACTTCGGTCGCCGAAATTCGGATGGAACGCGGCGACCGGGAAGGCGCCGCCGATACCGCCCGGCGCATTATCGCCCTTTCTCAAAAGCTTGAACATCCGCTGCAGCAGGTGACGGTGCTGACGCAGATGGCGGTTATTCTTTCCAAGGTCGGCGAAAAAGAAAATTCGATGGCGGCGATCGCGAGTGCCGAAAAGGTGGCGCGGACAACGACGGCCAGCGACGCATTCGGTAAGATCGAAAAAGGCGCCGCGATCAGGCATATCGCCTCGGCCTATGCCGTGCTCGGAAACTCAGCGCGTGCCCTCGATATGATCGAAAAGGTCGTTGGTGATTATGACCGTATCGCCGTCTTGATGAGCGTCGCTAAGGCGCTGGCCGCGGCCGGCCAAACCGATGCTGCCTTGATGGTTGCCGGGAAGATAGATACGGATCGCTATAGATCGGTGATGCTGGGTCGTATTGCTGCGGAAATGTCGCGCAAGGGAGAAATGGACAAAGCCTTTGTCTTGGTTAAATACGCGCTGTCAAAGGCCGAAAACATTGAACTTCCCTATGCCAAATCCTATGCCACTGGACAAATCGTTCTATCGCTTATTCAAATCGGGCAGAATGGTGGAAAGGGCGCGTTTAAGCGCGCAGCCGAAATCGCCGAGCAGATTGAAAACGACCGCCTCCGCGCTTATGCGTTCTGGTCCATCGCCAGCGCGCAGTCTAGAATGGGCATGGTTGAAGCTTCCAGGCAAACGGAACGCATGGCCCGCCGGGCAACCGACGCCATTGGAAGTGCGCTGTCTCAAGTCTGGATGCTGAGCGACGTTGCGACCGAGTTATGGCGTAGCGGCGATAAGAAACAGGCGCGGCGGGCATTCGATGAGGCGACGGAAATTGCACGCACCATTGGAAACGCATGGGGCCGCGCGCGGGCGTTGGCGAAATTGGCGGCGGCGCTTCACGATATCCGCTGACTTAGCCTTGCCGCCTGTGGCAGCCTCCTCTAAAGTCCGAACACGGGGGATTGGGACAAAATGTCCTTCACCAATGGAGAGGCGTGATCCGATGGCAAAACCGGTAGTTGCTCAAAAAGGCCCCTATGAAGTTGCTTTGAAACAAGGCCAAAGATATTTGTGGTGCAGTTGTGGTCTCTCCAAGACCCAGCCCGAATGCGATGCAACCCATAAGGGCTCCGAATTCTCGCCCCAGGCCATTGTCGTGGAAAAGAATGAGACCGTCTTCCTATGCGGCTGCAAACAGACTGGAAATCCGCCATTTTGCGACGGCACTCACAGTACTCTTTAGCCAGGTCCCGGCGATTAGCGCTCGGCCTCGGTGCCGGCATAATGCGCGTGCGGCTTGGCGTTGTAATAGGTATTTGCATTGCCTTTCTTTCGGCGTGTGAAGCGCCTGGCTCGCTTGATGCCCTCAATCCGTTCGGCGAAAAAATCGTCGCGCCGAATTGCCCGAAAGTGGGATTGCTCAAATCCGTGGACCGTTTGACCAAATTTGCCGAAGGCGGATCGCGCGACATCACCGATGTCGCCTTTGAGACGGAAATTACCGGCTTTACCGGAGATTGTGAATATATCGGCAAAGGCGGAAAATATTCCGAAGTGAAAGTAAGTTTGCGGGTTGCCTTTGATATTCTATTGGGCCCCGCCGCCCATGAACGAAAATTCAATTTGAATTATTTCGTCGCTATCCCCGAATTTCATCCCCGGCCCGAAGGCAGGGCGGATTTTACGGCAAAGGTGGAATTCCCGCCGCGGCGCAACCGGGTATCCTTTACCGACGATCTGATCGAGATTACAATTCCGCTGGACGCAACGCGGGCCGGTCCCGACACCGAAGTTCTGATCGGATTTGCCGTCAACCGGGAACAGCTTGAATACAACCGGAAGAACGAACGCAGCCGGTTGCGGAAATAATCGCCGATGAGCCAAGACCTCGCCCGCACCCCGCTATATGGTTTGCATCTGGAACTGGGTGCAAAAATGGTCCCATTCTCCGGTTATGAGATGCCCGTTAGTTACGCGGCGGGAATTCTCGCTGAACATCATCACACAAGATCCCGCGCGTCATTGTTCGATGTTAGCCATATGGGACAGGCCCGCCTTGGCGGCGAAGGGGCGGCGGCGGCGTTTGAACGTCTCGTCCCCGGTGACATTGCCGGGCTCGGCGAAAACAATATCCGTTATACCCAACTGACCGACGAAAAAGGCGGCATAATTGATGATTTGATGGCGACGCGCCGCGCCGATCATCTGTTCCTGGTGGTCAATGCCGGCTGCAAAGAAGGCGATTTCGATCATATCCGTCGCGAACTTGGCGCCGATGCGCCGCTGGATATATTGGACGGCCACGCCCTGATCGCCTTGCAAGGACCGGACGCCGCGAAAGTTCTTGCCCGCCATCTACCCGCCGCCCGGGACCAAAAATTCATGTCGTTGATCGAAGGTGATATTGCCGGCGCCCAGTGCTTGATCTCCAGGTCAGGTTACACCGGCGAAGACGGGTTCGAGATATCTGTGCCCGGCGCCGGCGCCGAAGAGGCGGCGCGGTTGCTCCTGTCCGAAGACGAAGTTGCGCCGGCGGGTTTGGGCGCCAGGGATTCTCTGCGCCTCGAAGCCGGGCTTTGCCTTTATGGTCACGATATTGATATCGCGACAAATCCGGTCGAAGCCGGTCTTTCATGGTCGATCGGTAAACGGCGGCGCGAAGAGGGCGGCTTCCCAGGCGCCGAAATCATATTGGATCAATTGAAGAACGGTCCGGCCCGAAGGCGTGTGGGTTTAAAGCTTCAAGGCCGGGCGCCGGCGCGGGAAGGCGCAGACATCGTTGCCGGCGCCGGCGAAGTGATCGGCAAATTAACATCCGGCGGTTTCGGCCCGACCATAAATTGCGCCATCGCCATGGGCTATGTGGACGCCGATCACGCGGCCGTTGGCGGCAAATTAGGGTTGATTGTTCGGGGTAAGCGTTTAGAAGCGGAAGTTGTCAAATTGCCGTTCGTGGCACACAATTATTTCTTGGCATAGTGGAGGGGAAGATCGCATGAGCGATGTCAAATTTACCGAAGATCATGAGTGGATTTCTGTTGATGGTGATGTCGCTTTGGTCGGCATAACCGGCTACGCGCAGGAACAATTGGGCGATGTGGTGTTTGTCGAATTGCCCGATATAGGCAAAACTTTTGCCAAAGGCGCCGAAGCCGCAGTTGTCGAATCCGTCAAAGCGGCGGCCGAAGTCTACGCGCCCGTTAGCGGCGAAATCACTGAAGTGAACGGCGCCCTTGAAGGCGATCCGGCGCTGGTCAACAAAGATTCTGAAGCCGGTGGCTGGTTTTTCAAAATCAAAATGAGCGATCCGTCCGAACTTGATGGGGCAATGGATAGCGCCGCCTACAACGCGTTTGTGGAAAGCCTCGACTGATGCGCTATCTGCCGCTGACAGATGATGATCGCGGCGAAATGCTGGCGGCAATCGGTGCTCGCGGCTTGAACGATCTTTTCAAAGATGTACCCGGCCAGGCGGTGCTGGACGCGCCCATCGATCTGCCCGGATTTTCCGGCGAGTTGGAGGTCGAGCGGGCGATATCTCAGCTGGCGGCAAAGAATTTGAGCGCCGCCGCCGCGCCCTGTTTTCTAGGCGCCGGGACCTACCGCCATCATATTCCGGCGGCGGTCGATCATCTGATCCAGCGCAGCGAGTTCCTCACATCCTATACCCCCTACCAGCCGGAAATTTCGCAAGGGACGTTGCAGGCGCTTTTCGAATTTCAGACCCAGGTGGCGCTGCTCACCGGGCTCGATGTCGCCAATGCGTCGCTTTATGACGGCGCAACGGGATGCGCCGAAGCGGCGATGATGGCGTGCCGGGTCACGCGGAGAAACAAAGTTCTGCTGTCCGGCGGGCTTCACCCCCATTACCTGGGTGTAACCAAGACCAACGCCCGCTTTCTCGATTTGGAGATGGTGGCTTGCGATCCCGATGTGGATGGATCTGAAAATTTAAGCGCCGCCATTGATGACGATACGGCGTGTGTCATTGTTCAAAATCCGGATTTCTTCGGTCGGGTTCGCGATTATTCCGCCCTTGCCGATGCCTGCCACGACGCCGGCGCGCTTCTGGTTGTTGCCGTTTCAGAAATCGTCTCCTTAGGCGCTATTGAATCGCCAGGCGCAATGGGCGCCGATATCGTTGCCGCCGAAGGCCAATCGCTCGGCAATGCCATGAATTTCGGCGGCCCTCATGTGGGGTTGTTCGCGGTGAAAGACCGCCTTGTCCGCCAGATGCCTGGCCGACTTGCCGGCGAGACGGTGGATGTGGACGGGCGGCGGGGCTGGGTGCTGACGTTGGCGACCCGCGAGCAACATATCCGGCGCGAAAAAGCGACCAGCAATATCTGCACCAATTCGGGGCTCTGCGCCCTCGCCTTTTCTATTCATTTATCGTTGCTTGGCGGCGGCGGGCTGGAACGTCTCGCAATGCTCAATCATGCGCGCGCCATTGCCCTGGCCGATGCCTTGGCCGAAATTCCCGGCGTTCAAATTCTGAACGACAGTTTTTTCAACGAATTTACAATCCGGCTTTCCGGGTCCGCCGAAGAAATTACCGGCGCCCTGGCGGGCACAGGCATCCTTGCCGGGGTTCCCGTCTCCCGGCTTTATCCGGAACGGGGCGATCTGGCCGATTTGCTTCTGGTGGCGGCCACCGAAATGGTGAGCGACGAAGATATCGGCCGGCTTGCCGACGGCCTGGGCGGTGCCCTTCGATGAGCGATCAGCACCCCACTTTCACCGGCCACCACGGGCTCGATTTGGACGAGCCGTTGTTGTTCGAACAAGGCGCACCCGGCGTAACCGGCGTCGATCTTCCCGATCCCGGCCAATTCGATCATCGCTTCGGCCAGGCGGCGCGTAAATCAGACATCGGTCTGCCCGGTCTGTCCGAACCCGAAGTGGTGCGCCATTACTTAAGGATCAGCCGCAATAACTACGCCATCGACGGCGGCATATATCCTTTGGGTTCGTGCACCATGAAACACAATCCGCGGCTCAACGAAAAATTAGCGCGGCTTAGCGGTCTGGCTGATCTCCATCCCTTAGCGCCGCTATCGACGGTCCAGGGCGCCTTGGAATTGATGAATATATGCGCCCATTGGCTGAAAACATTGACCGGCATGCCGGCCATTGCGATGTCGCCCGCCGCCGGCGCGCATGGCGAACTGTGCGGCTTGATGACCATCCGCGCCGCATTGGAAGCCGCCGGTGATGGAAGAGGCGTGGTCCTGGTGCCGGAATCGGCTCACGGCACCAACCCGGCCAGCGCCCATATGTGCGGCTATAAGGTTGAAGCCATCCCCGGCAATGAACGCGGGCGGGTCGATTTCCAATCGTTGAAAGACAGACTGGGCGATGATGTCGCCGCGGTCATGATTACCAATCCCAACACCTGCGGCCTGTTCGAAGACGAGATTATCGAAATCTGCGATGCGGTCCATGCCGCCGGCGCTTATGTCTATTGCGACGGTGCAAACTTCAACGCCATTGTCGGGCGCGTGCGACCGGGGGATCTCGGTATCGATGCGATGCACTTAAATCTTCATAAGACCTTTTCGACGCCCCATGGCGGCGGCGGGCCGGGCGCCGGGCCGGTTGTCTTGTCCCGGGCCTTGGCATCGTTTGCGCCGCTGCCTTACGTCGTGGAAAGCGAAGATGGGTTTGAACTTATCGAAAGCGCCGACGATAGCGCGGGGTCCCCCTATGGCCGCATGAAAGGTTTCCACGGCCAATTTGGCGTCTTCGTGCGGGCGCTCGCCTACATGATGAGCATGGGCTCCGATGGGCTCGCCCAGGCATCCGGCGATGCGGTCCTAAGCGCCAATTATATCCTCGCCCGGCTGCAAGATATTTTAACGCTGTCTTACGCCGGGCCGTGCATGCACGAAGTTTTATTCGATGACAGGTTCCTAGACGACACCGACGTGACCACCTTGGATTTTGCCAAAGCCATGATCGACGAAGGCGTCCACCCGATGACCATGTATTTTCCGTTGGTTGTGAAGGGCGCATTGTTGATGGAGCCGACGGAAACCGAAAGCAAGGCGTCTTTGGATCAGTATATCGGGATGATCCGGTCCCTGGCGGAGCGGGCCAAGGCGGGCGAAGCGGCGGCCTTTAAAGAAGCGCCGAAATTAGCGCCGCGCCGTCGCATGGACGAAACCGCAGCCGCCCGCGAGCCGGTCCTGCGCTGGCGCCCAGGCGTCAGCGAAGCGGCGGAATAGAAAATTTATAAAAAGTTGTCTTCTTCATTGCCGAACAGCTTGGCGACGTAGGAAAGCTCGGACCTCAGGCCCTGGCGTTCGATGATTTTTTCCTGGGCGCCGACCGGTAGATCGGTGAACGAAATCAGGCCTTTTTCCATCATAATGCTGATTAAATCTTCCGTTACGCGGGCGAGCGCCAGATCAGCCCGCAGCCATTCGTCGGAATCGATGATCGCCTGGGCATCGATACCCAGATATTTCAACAATTCAGGATGGCCGTGGGGTAATTCTTCTTCGGCGTTTGCTTCCGCATTGGCGAAAACGGCGTCGATTAGGCCATCGCCTCCGCGCCTGACAAATGGCATGTGATCGCTCCTCCGGTTTAACAGTCGGCTTAGTTTAGACCCAAATTTGTTAATGCGAAGTAATTAATTTTTAGCGGCAGGATACGGCCATTTATTACTTGCCTTCGCGCCACCATGCGAACATCACGCTGCCGGCGGCGAGAAGAAGGAACAAAAGCGCCGGCAAAAGCGGAATTTGGCGCACACCCGTCACCACATAGGCGCCGTTCTGCACCAATCCGAGCCAGCCCCGCCCGGCGCCGCCCCGCCCCGGTTTTATGCGCCTGATCCCGGGGATGCCTTCACTGATCCAGGCAACGCCGCCGCCATTGGCGCGGATGACCGGCATCAGTTTTTCCGGGCTGGCGCGTAAATCAGATAATTCAATCGGGTTCAATTTGCCAACCGCGGCCATCGTGCGCCGGACCCCATCTTCAATACGGTAGAGCCCGGTTTCTTCCACCGTGAGTGTCGCCTGGGCGCTGCCGCGGCCATCCGGTTTTAATATAATTGTTTGCGATGCCCCGGACGGCTGGGTGACGGTGACCGGCGGAATTTCATTTTCAAGGCTGCGCCGGGTGATTTTCAAGCTGCGTCCGTCAACGGCGGCGCGCAAATCTTCTTCTTCTAAATCGGGCTCTTTCATCAGCCAATGGGCCAAGCGGCGCATGAGTTCGGCGTAGGGTCCGCCGTCATCATGGCCGCGCGCCCAAAGCCAGACATGATCGCTCATAAATTGGGCGACCCGGCCCTTGCCGAAACGCTCGAGGATCAAAAGCGGTTTTTGCCCGGCGCCGTCGAGCAAGGTTGTGCCGCGCCTGGCCTCGGCATCAATTTGGCGGTACCAGCGTCCCCAATTGGGCGTCTTACCATCTGCCGTCTGCAGGCTCGACGTCACCGGGTGGCGCTTTCCCTTGTCGGTCAGTTGGGCGCGGAAGGCACCTTCGAATACCGGCCCTAGGGGCGCGCCCGGCAGGATGCGGCCAAGCGGCGTATGAAACATAGAGCGCAACCCGGCGAAATCCGGCCCGAACGCGGCCAACACCGCGCCGCCCTTTTCAACATAGTCGGCGATGTTTTTAAAGTAGTTGGGCGGCAATACGAAGCGCACCACATAGCGGTCGAAGACAATCAAATCGAACTCGTGCAGCTTAATCTCGAATAACTCGCGGATTGGAAAAGATATCAGCGCCAATTCGTTAAGCGGCGTGAAGTCATTTTTTTCCGGTGGCCGCAAAATTGTAAAATGCACCAAATCCACAGACGGATCGGACTTCAACAGATTGCGCCAGGTGCGCTCGCCTAGATGCGGTTGGCCCGATACCAAAAGAACGCGCAAGCGGTCGCGGACCCCGTTGATCGAAACAACGGCGCGGTTATTGATGAGCGACATTTCGTCTCTCATGGCCTGGACTTCAAGCTCGATAATCGTCTGCCCGCCATGTTCGATCGGAATTTCTATTTCGCCCGCCTCGTTTGTCGGCAGGGGGCGGGTGAATGCTTCCCCGCCATCGATGCGAACGGTAACGCCGGCGCTGGCCGCCCGGCCCTTTGGATGGTCTTCAATTTTCAATCGCAGCTTTACGGATTTTCCGACGATGCCGTAGGCGGGCGCCTGTTCAACGACCAGCCGCCTGTCTTTTTCGTTTGGCCGACCGGTCAACAACGCATGTATCGGCGCGCCATAAATGCCTTGGCGTTTATCTTTTTCACGCACTTCCTTTCGTCCGATATTCGGGACGTCATGCACTTGGCCGTCACTCAGCAATATGGCACCGGCAAATCGCCCCGCCGGGATATCGGCGACGGCGCGGTCCAACTCGCCAAACAATTGGGTGCCGTCTTCGGTTTCGGTGCCGTGCACCACGCGCAGCTGCAAATCATCCAGCTTGCCCAAATCGGCGCGCAGTTTTTCCAAGGCGCTCGCCAATTGCGCCCGCCGCTCGCCGTTGTTCTGGCTGGAAGATTGATCAACCATAATCAGCGCCACATCGGGCTCGCCGCGCCGGTTTTCAGCTTCCAAATGCGGGTTGAGGAGGGCCAGCGACAAGATGGCGGCGGCAAACATGCGCAAGATACTTCCTCTGGCGCCGCGTATCAGGCCAAACAGCGCCAGAACCAGCACAATTCCGCCGACCGCTGCGACGATGCGCCAATCCACCAAGGGCGAAAAGCCGATGCCGGTAAAGCCGATCATTGACCCAGCCTTTCCATGATCGCCGGCAAGTGAACCTGATCGGCTTTATAGTTACCGGTCAGCACATACATCAAAAGGTTGATGCCGAACCGGTAGGCCATTTCGCGTTGCCGCTCTCCGCCCGGGGTAACCGGATAAAGGGGTTTGCCGGCCGAATTTAAGGCCCAGGCGCCGGCCCAATCGTGGGAGCCGACAATGATTGGCGAGACCCCGTCATTGCCGGTGGTGTCCCTTGCCACCCAAAGCCGCCCGCCGGTCCAGCGGCCCGGAAATTCGCGAAGCAAATAATAGGCTTTGGTCAGCACATGATTGCTAGGGGCCGCCTGCAGCTCCGGTGCGTTGATGCCGCGCGCGATCTCTTCCAACCGGTCGCCGGTCAACCCGGTGCCCGATTGATCGCGCGTGTCGAAAAATATTGTGCCGCCGGATTTCATATAGCGGTTAAGCCGTTCGGCGGCGGCGGTGGAAATGGTTTCTGAATTTTCGGTGATCGGCCAATAGATCAGCGGATAGAAACTGAGATCATCGCTGGCCGGATCGATCGCCACCGGGGCGCCGATTTCGGCCGCCGTCCGCGCATTGGCA
>JABMOP010000266.1 GCA_013204125.1 Rhodospirillales bacterium
GTGCTGACGAACCCATACATTTCACCGGGGCCTTCGATGCGAATACACTTGGCGGTCAGCGCCCGTTTGAGCGCGTCCCAGGCATAGGGTTGGGTCAAAAGTTGGCGCGCATCCATGACCAGATAGCCACCGTTGGCGGCATGCAGGGCGCCCGGTTTTATCATCGTGAAATCGGTAATCAGCGCGCCCATATGCTGCATGTGTTCGACGCGGCCCAAAAGCTTGGGCAAAGTCGGGTGTTCTTCATAAACAACGGGCGCGCATCCGTCATCGGGCTCTGTACCTTCGGGTGCGGTTTCGCCATTATCGGTCGTCCGCTGATTGCAGTTATCGACAACCACATTGACCTGATATCGTTTGAGCATGGATTCCGGAGAGTCGCCGCCGCCGATCAAGGCGCTCAAAGTCATCATCTGGCCCGATTCTAGGGGCAGAAAATCATGGGCATGGTGAACAATGTCCTGGCGCGCTTCTTCCAGATAGCTGAGCACTTCGGGCAGGTCTGTATATTTGGCGATCAGATCCCGGATCAAATGGTTGACGATAAATTCGGTGACTTCGTGGCCCAATTCACGGACCAGTTCCCGGTGCTCCTTTTCCCAACCGGGAACTTTACGCAAAGTTTCCTGAACTTTTTCCTGGATATCATTCATCGACTCGGTGAATTTCTCCTGGTCCGCCTTGGAAAGGGCCTGGAATTTATCACCTTCGATAAGCTCGCCGTCGATGATCGGGGCAACGACAACGCCGGTTGGTGTGCGCACAATGGCAACGTTTTTTTTGCCGGCTTCGTCTTGAAGCCCGGCCATCAAGGCTTCGTGTTTTTCCTTGAACTGGTCTTCGATGTTTTGGCGGCGGCTCCGATATTCTTCGCTTTCGAAGGCCGCCGGAATGGCGGCGCGTAAATCTTCGATCAAGTGTTCCATATCCAAGGCCAGAGGGCGGGCGTGCCCTGGTGGTAATCTCAAGGCGCGCGGCTTATGCGGCTCTTCGAAATTATTGATGTAGGCCCAATCGTCCGGCACGTCCCGGGTTTTCGAAGTGGTCTCCAAGAAACTTTTAACGAGGCTCGATTTACCGGTGCCTTCGGGGCCGAAGGCGAACAAATTATATCCGTCCCGTTTCATGCCGATGGCGAATTTCACCGCTTCGACGGCGCGGTCCTGGCCGACGAAATGATCCAGCGGATCAAGCTCTGCGGTCGTTTTGAAGCTGAATTGGTCGGTGCTGCATTTAGAATACAGCTTTTCCGGCGGTAGGGGCGTGGGTTTGGTATCTGTCATGGGATTAACTTAACTTCCTTCTAAATGTGCGCAAGACGAATATTCCGGTCGCTGGTTGTATTGGCGGGGCCGGGTGCGCCGCCTATAATCCCTAAGGCCCATATAAACAGGGAATTTGGCAAGGGGGAAGGCGTGAACAAAGTGCTTTGGAGGCCCGGCGAAGACGCCGTTCGGAACAGTAACTTAAAATTATTTATAAAATCCCTCGACGATGATTGGGATATCTCGGTGGCGGATTTTACCGGCTTGCACAAATTTTCGGTGGAAAATCCCGAAACATTTTGGCGCGTCGTGGTCGAATTCGCCGACGTCATTGGCGATGGGTTTGACGGCGAGGTTTTGATAAATGCCGATCGGATGCCCGGCGCTAAGTTCTTCAATGAAGCCAGCTTGAATTTTGCTGAAAACCATTTGAAATATCGCGGCGATGGCGACGCCATCATTTTTCGCGGCGAAGACCGGGTTGCCAAGCGCCTTAGCCACGATGATTTATATGACGCTGTTTCGGTATTTGCCCAGGCGCTCCGCAATATGGGCGTTGGCCCCGGCGATCGGGTGGCGGGATATTTGCCGAACATGCCCGAAGCGATCATCGCCATGCTGGCCGCCGTTTCCATCGGCGCGATCTGGTCATCCTGTTCGCCCGATTTCGGCGTGCAAGGGGTGCTCGACCGGTTCGGCCAGATCGAACCCAAAGTGCTGATCGCCTGCGACGGCTATTACTACAACGGCAAATCCCACGATTCCCTGGAAAGAACGGCTGAAATTCTGGCGCGATTGCCGGGGCCGCAAAAGACCATCATCGTTCCTTATACCAATAACAGCCCCGATCTGGGCGCCATCCGCGATGGTATTTTGTGGGGGGATTTCATTGCCGGGCTTAGCCCCCAAGAAATTACTTTCGCGCGGCTGCCGTTCAATCATCCGCTCTACATCATGTATTCGTCGGGTACGACGGGGACGCCCAAATGCATCATCCACGGCGCCGGCGGCACGCTTCTCAAACAGCTGACCGAGCATCTGTTTCATTGCGATGAAAAACCGGGCGACCGGGTGTTCTATTTCACCACCTGCGGCTGGATGATGTGGAACTGGCTGGTATCGGCGTTGCTGTCCGGATCGGCGCTGCTGCTCTATGACGGCTCGCCATTTTATCCGGACGGCAATGTTTTGTTCGATTACGCCGAACAAGAACGCATGACCCTGTTCGGCACTTCGGCCAAATTTATCGACGCGGTTAAGAAGGCCGACCTTGCCCCCAAAGACAGCCACGATCTATCGGCATTGCGCCTGATGACGTCCACCGGATCGCCCTTGGCGCCGGAAAGTTTTGATTTCGTCTATGACCGGATCAAACCCGATATTCACTTGGCGTCCATATCCGGCGGCACCGATATCATGGGCTGCTTCGTGCTCGGCAATCCTTTGGGGCCGGTGTACCGGGGCGAAATCCAAGCTTCGGCGCTGGGTTTGGATGTTGCCGTCTATGACGAAAGCGGCAAACGGGTGGTCGGCGAACAAGGGGATTTGGTCTGCGCCAAGCCTTTTCCGTCGATGCCGATCGGCTTTTGGAATGACGACGACGGCGCCAAATACCACGCCGCTTATTTCGAAAAATTCCCCGGCGTTTGGTGCCACGGCGATTGGGCGGAAGCAACGCAATCTGGCGGCATGATTATCTATGGCCGGTCTGACGCGACCTTAAACCCCGGCGGCGTGCGCATCGGCACCGCCGAAATTTACCGCCAAGTGGAACAATTCGACGAAATTATGGAAGCCATCGCCATAGGTCAGGATTGGGACGGCGATACGCGCATCATCCTATTTGTGGTCATGCGCGGCGGCGCAGATTTAACCGATGATCTTATCGATGGGATTAAAAAGCGCATCCGCGCCAATTGCACCCCCCGCCATGTGCCGGCCAAAATCATCGCCGTCGCTGATATCCCGCGTACAAAATCGGGCAAGATCACCGAATTGGCGGTCCGCGACGTGGTCCATGGACGGGACGTCAAAAATTCCGAAGCGCTTGCCAACCCAGATGCGCTTAGTCATTTTGAGGGCTTAGTGGAATTGCAGGAAATATAGCCATGCCCGACACGACCCCATCTTCGGCGCAGCTGGACCAGACCGAACAGTCGCCCGCCGCCGCGCCGGTTGAATTGACGCCGGAGCAGATTGCCCTCAAGCGGCGCTTTCCGACCGCCCTCGATTTGCGCCGCCGGGCGCGCCGCCGGCTGCCTAATTTTGCTTTCGAATATATTGATGGCGGCGCCGGTGCCGATAGCGGCATCAACCGCAACTGGGCGGCGCTGGATGCCGTTGAAATGATCCCGCGTTATGGCAATGTGATATCGCCGCCGCCGACAGATACTAAAATATTCGGCCAATCCTATTCGGCGCCCGTCGGCATCGCGCCGATCGGCGGCCCTGGAACCGGCTTCCCCGGCGCCGAGACTTATTTTGCGGCCGCCGCGCAAGCGGCAAATATCCCCTATACCCTGGGTGTTTTGTCGGCCATCACCATCGAACAAGCGGTGGCGTTTGCGCCGGATGTCACCTGGTTGCAGCTTTACCGGTTTGCCCGGAACAAACATAAAATCGGCCTTGATCTTGTGCGCCGGGCCGAACAAGCGGGCGTCAAGGTATTGATGCTTACCTGCGATACACCGGTGCGGACGACGCGCCCGCGCGAAACCAAAAGCGGCATTATGAATCCGTTTCGGCTGACCAATCGCCTGCGCCTCGACGCCATGTCGTCGCCTTCCTGGCTGCTGTCCTTGATGCGCAACGGGATTCCGCGCTTCACCAATTTGCTGCCCTATATGGACGGCAATCCGAGCCTGGCGGAAGCTGCAAAATTTATGCGCCGGGAAGGCGGCGGCGCATTTAACTGGGAAGAAATTGCGCGCTACCGCGACCATTGGAAAGGGCCGCTGGTTTTGAAAGGCGTCTTGCACCCGGCCGATGCGGAACGGGCGGTATTGCTTGGCATCGATGGGGTTGTCGTCACCAATCATGGCGGTCGCCAAATCGACGCTTTGCCGGCATCGATCGACGCGCTGCCGGCAATCGCCGCCCAGATCGGCGGCAAAGCAACCATCATCATGGATAGCGGCGTCCGCTCCGGCGTCGATGTGGCGCGCGCAATTGCCGGCGGCGCCGATCTGGCCTTATCGGGCAAAGCATTTTTGTGGAGCCTCGGCGCCCTTGGCAGCCGCGGGCCGGCGCATATGATCGATTTGTTTAAGGACGAGATTTCGGCGACGCTCGGCCAGCTTGGCTGTCACTCGGTCGCTGATTTGCGGTCCGTCCAATCGCGCCACCCCGGCGCTTACCATTTGGAAGATTTTACCGCCGATTAATCGGCGAGCATCGCTAAGGCCCCCTTGCGCTCGCCCGGTTTTAATTTCAGAAACAGGGCGCGGGCTTTTTTGATATCTTTCTCGGACCCGCTTTCGGCCGCCGCTTTGAGGGCAATCGTCGTCAAATGATCCGGCCCACAGATGAAATTCAACGCCTTTGCAAGGCGCCCCATGGCGGCGTGGTCGATCTTCGTCTCATCCATTCGAAGTGTTCTCCAAACATTAGATTAATGCGCCCGCGCCGGTTCTCTCAATCGCCCGGTTTTTGGAACAGCAATGTGA
>JABMOP010000267.1 GCA_013204125.1 Rhodospirillales bacterium
CTTCACCGGTTTTGAAGACCGGCCGCACCACCGGGCACGCTTCCCTTCCATTGGCGGTTTTAGGGATGCGCCCGCGGTTTATCAAGCAAACCGATCATTCATGCGAGTACTTCGGTGCCGCTCGGATAACAGAGCTGGTGGATATTACCGGCCACCGCCACCCTGTCGGCCTTGGATTTATGGGGCGGAACGGAATGTTTCACATGGCCCGGAAATATAACCATTGTTCCGTTTTTCGGCTGAAAGGTAAAATCGGCGTCGGGGAATATAATTGGCGCGCCATCATCTGGAACATTTATGTAATAGCAAAAGCTCCAAATCGCTGGCCAATGGTCGTGCGCGACCGTTAATTGGTCTTCCCGGTAAACCAAGCCCCAACATTCGTGAATGATCGGCGCAAATTCCTTAGGCGAATATTTCATGGCAACGGCAATCGAGAAATTACAGATTTGATCGAACGGCGGCATGAACATGGCCCAATCGGTCATGTCGCATTTGGCATTGGTTTCGTGGCTCATTTGGTCGCCGCGCTCACGGATCATTTGCTCCAATATGGGGTTTATTTCCAAATGATTGGGCAGCACCGCCCGAATCACCAGGAGCGTCTCTTTAAACTCCAACTCAAAACTTTCGACTTCAACCTCAATATCCATAATTACCTCAATACCTTCGATACGCTACGAAGCAAAACTAAACCCTTTATCCCCTGATTTTACCACATGAGTAAAGAACACGGGTTCAAGGAATATTTTAGCACCCGGCAGCCCTATTGTGGACATCCGCACCTTAAATCGGGCATTTTGAATGCCAATATCTAATCATAGGCGCAATATCGGTGCCGGACGGGAAACCTTGGCAGACAAGATACTTATTGTTGACGATGATGAGAACTTTCTCAAAAGCCTGAGCCTGCCGCTCGGCGCCGATTTTGATATCCATACAGAACGCGATGGCGAGGACGCATTGGCGTGCTTTAAAAAATATGGACCGTTTGCAGTGGTCATAACGGATATGCAAATGGCGGGCATGAGCGGCGTCGATTTGCTTAAGCAAATTACGGAACTCGCGCCGGAAACGGTTCGCGTTTTGCTAACCGGATATTCCGATATCGATACTGCAATGCGTGGCATCAACGAAGGGCGCATTTTCCGCTACCTCACAAAACCTTGCACTCCGGCAACCATCAAGGATTTGATTTCCGACGCGCTGGATGAATTTGCCATCGCCGCCAACCGTCTCAGGCTGGAAGAAGAGCTTAGAACGCTAGCGTTTGTCGATGATCTGACCGGGATCAATAATCGGCGTCATTTTTTTGAAATTGGCCAGGAAGAATTTGGCCGGGCGCAAAGGTTCCGCAGGCCCCTTGCCGCCATCATGCTCGATATCGACCATTTCAAAGCCGTCAACGACACGCACGGGCACAGTGTCGGCGATCAAGTCATCCAAGAAGTCGCAAACCGCATGGGGGTCGCGTTACGGCGGGCAGATATTATTGGCCGTTACGGCGGTGAAGAGTTTTCTGCTTTGCTCCTGGAAACCGGCATCGCGACCGCGACCTCGGTTGCGACCAGACTGCGCGAATCAATCTCCGACAAACCGTTTCAAACAATTGCCGGTGAATTACGAGTAACCGTTAGCATCGGCCTGGCCGCTATCGGCACGAACGACACCAGCTTCTCGGCCCTCCTCAACTGCGCCGACGAAGCCCTTTACCGCGCCAAAAAATTAGGGCGCAACCGCCTCGAAGTGGGTAAAGAAACCACGCCCGCCAAATAAATCCAAAACCGCACGGCTACGATTAACGCACCACCCGGCTACGATTAAATTGACAACACCGGGCATTTGGTGAAAACAGCGGCATGACCAATACCCCCGAAGTCATCGATGCCCACCATCACATCTGGCGCCAGGCTGATTTGCCATGGCTGTCGGGACCGATGCAGCCCCGCATATTCGGACCGTACGAACCTATTCGCCGCGACTATCCGGTGGAAGAGTTTAAGGCTGATTTGGAAGGCCACGGCGTTACGAAATCGGTTTATTTGCAAGCCAATTGGGCGACGGAACGTTTTGAAGACGAAGCCGCCTGGGTCCAAAAGACGGCGGACGAAGCGGGCTGGCCGCACGGGATTGTCGCCTATGCCGACTTCGCTTCGGGTGACGTGCGCGGGCAATTGGACATCTTAGCCAAATATCCTCTGATGCGCGGCGTGCGCCAACAACTGCACTGGCATGAGAACGAACTCTACCGTTTTGCCGCCAGCCGGGACGTGACGGACGGCATTACTTTACGCGCCAATATCGCCCATTTGGCCGACTATAATTTGAGCTTCGATCTACAAATTTTTTCTGGCCAGATGCAGGGTGCTGCTCGTCTCGTTGAGGCCTGCCCGGATGTAACATTTGTCCTACAACATGCGGGTATGCTCGAAGATCTAAGCGATTCCGGCCGGGCCGAGTGGCGCGCCGGTATGGAAGTGCTTGCAGCTCAGCCCAATGTGGTCTCCAAACTGTCGGCGTTCGGCACCTTCATTCACAAAAATGATGCGGCGCATATTGCCGATATGGTCGCGGAAACCGTTCGCATGTTTGGGGCTGATCGGTGTTTGTTCGGCTCCAACTTCCCGATCGAAAAAATCTGGACCAGCTATGGCGAATTGATCGGCGCGTTTCGCACATCCACCGATGCGATGTCCGAGGCGGATAAAGAAGCAATTTACCAAGGCACCGCAAAGCGCGTCTATCGTTTGTAGCCGAATTTAAGGCGCCGGCGCATCGACCCCTGTTCACGACGTCTGCCGCATGATCCGGGGCTCTTTTTCGTTCATATCCGAGCGCGCATGCATCGAAGATAGTTATCCCAAAATACCAAATCACCTTATTGCCACGCATGTTGAACAGCGGGATTTTGCAGCTCAAAAAAGCTCCGTCACGCCATTATTACCGGTCATGCGCCTCAAACTCTTTCCAATTTTAGGTGCTTCGCTTTATAATTGCACGAAACAGGGCTAGGCATTTATGAAAAATATGAAAATTACCGGGATCGTAGCGGCGATCGCCATTGCTGTATCGGTACTTTTTGCCCAGCCGAGCGGCGCCGGCACGCTGACCGGCGAAGTCAGCGTCACCGGCGGCAAAGACCTTAAAAATCTCGTTGTCTATTTAAAGCCGGTCGATGAATTGGCGGCGACCGTGGTCAAGCACCAAACGGTCAGGCAAAAGGGCAGCAAATTTAACCCCAAAGTTTCGGTCATCGTCGCCGGCGGCAGCGCAACTTTCGTCAACGACGAAGAACGCAACATTGATCACAACGTGTATTCCCTATCAAAAACCAACAAATTCGATATCGGCCTTGCGAGCAAGGGCTCGAAGCACAATGTCATCTTTCCTAAGTCCGGTATCATAAAATATTACTGCTCGGTCCATAAAAACATGGACGGCATTATCGTTGTCGTGCCGAGCCCCTATTTTGCGATCCTCGACAAACCCGGCCCGTTCAAGCTGGAAAATGTGCCGCCCGGCAAATGGCAATTAAGCGCTGCGATTTCCCATCGGCGCTATACCGCCGAGCCGGTGACAATAACGGTCAAAGATCATCCGCTTTCGAATATCGAGCTGAAAATTGGCCGCAAGAAACATAAAAGGTAGAGAGCATAATGAGAATACTATACCCAATAATATTGCTCACCGCATTTTTCTTAGCCGGCTGCCAGACAAGCCAAACCCAAAGCAAACCGGGATTTGGCGGCATCCATGGCACGGTAACCGCCCGCTCCCACAAAGATGTCATCGCAAAAGCCATTGACGATACATCAGAAACCCGCACCGACGCCTATGGCAATGAAGCCACGCGCGGTGGCGAATTGGTCTATGCAAAATCAATGATAAATTACCGGAAGTTGGACGAAATTTTTGTCGGCGTCATCGGCGCCAACCCGAAACACGGCACTGTTCACAATGTAGAAGCCGGACATAATGGATTTCGGCCGCACTCGCTTGCCCTTGCCACCGGCGATGTACTGCACATCACCAACACCACGTCGCATTCGCTGACCATATTCCTCGCCGGCACCACATCGGACAGTTTCGACGAATTGCCGGTCTTGGCTTCGGGCGCAAGCGGCGACCTGACGGTTGCTTCAGCGGGAAATTTCGAGTTGGGCGCCGATGAAGACGATCATATGGCAGCGATGATATTGGCGCGGCCGAAAATGGCGGTAAAGCGCGTGCCCAGCGGCAAGGAATACGAATTCAAAGATTTAGAACCAGGCGATTACCACATGATATTTTGGTACTGGCGCCTGGGCGCAATGGAGAGGAGCGTCACCGTCAAAGCGGATGAAACGGTCCAAGAGGACGAGACGCTCGCGGTTGACCGTCTCGTACGCTAGCCCCGAAATTGGGATTACGGGCGAAAATATTTCTCGCATTCTTCGGCATCCTATTCGTGCTTGTCGGCATAACCCTCTACGTCACAAATACCCAAACAACGACGTTCGAGCGCGCCCGCATCATCGAAGAATTACAAACCACTCAACTCAGATTTGAAGAGAAATTCCGGACCGAACGGGCGCATACCCTGAAGCTCGTCCGCACCATCACCTCGGATCAGAAATACCGATCATTCCTGCAACAGGTGCGGGATAATTTTTTCTCATTCGCCGAAGAGATCGCAAAAGATACCGACGCCGACATTGTAACGATCTTTGATGAAGATTTGAAACTCAGAGGGTTTGGCGCCGCCATGCCCAATTCAAAAAT
The DNA here is from genome assembly GCA_013204125.1 of Rhodospirillales bacterium. Classification (GTDB taxonomy): domain Bacteria; phylum Pseudomonadota; class Alphaproteobacteria; order Rhodospirillales; family UBA2165; genus JABMOP01. The sequence continues at coordinate 4,762 of JABMOP010000267.1, forward strand.
TTCAAAACAACGCAACGTCTGGATGAAAAATGCGACTGCCGTGCCGTATTTTTCCGAAACCATACATTCCGTTCTCGAGGACGGAAAGCAACGAGCGATGGTCATGTCTTTGGGAAGCCGCTTGGTTGACATGGTCCATGTGCCGCTAAAAGAGGCCCGCGACGAAGATTATGCCGTCGCCGTTGTCAGCGTCGGCCACGAAATAAATGATAAATGGGTCGAAGGATTGGCCGGCGGCAGTAAATCAATTCAAGTGGTGTTCTATAAAAACAAATCACCGGTCGCCAGCAACCTGAACATTACCGATCGAAAAAAAATAACTTCGGCGGCGATGGCCGCACCGGAGGGTAGCGGAAGCTTCGTGCTGGATGGCGAACGGTTCATTGTGCAGCAAGGCAGTTTCAAGCATTCGGGAGACCCATCGGGCTATGTTTTCACCGCCAGCCTGGATAAAGCCATGGCGCCGTTCGTCGCCCTGCAATGGAAAATATTTTATACCGCCGCTGCCGCGCTTGGGGTCGGGATATTGGTGATATTCCTGATCACTAATAAAATTGTCCTGCCCATTCGCATTCTCGTTGACGGCACGCGCCGGGTGGTCGCCGGCGATTACGACTTCAAAGTTGAAAAACATACCAAAGATGAAGTCGGCGAGCTTTCGGAGGCCTTCGGCCATATGGTGGATGGCCTCAAAGAGAAAGAGCTGATCCGAAATCTGTTCGGCAAATATGTGCATCCGTCCATCGTCAACGACATCATCGCGAACCCGGAAAACCTGGAACGCGGCGGCACGCGCAAGGTTCAAACCTTGCTGTTCAGCGATATCGCCGGCTTCACAACCATATCGGAGGGCATGGACGCCGAAGAATTGGTTTCCTTCCTAAACGAATATATGGGCGCCATGGCCGCGGAAATATCATCGTCAGACGGCATTTTGGATAAATATCTCGGCGACGGCATCATGGCCTTCTGGGGGCCGCCCTTCACCAAGGAAAACCACGCCCTATGCGCGTGCAGGGCGGCGCTCGGTATGCAGAAAAAATTATTCAAGATGCGCGAAATTTGGCGCGCCGAAGGACGCCCCCGAATTGATATGCGCATCGGGCTGGCCACCGGCGACGTGGTCGTCGGCGACATCGGGTCCGAACATTCCCGCGATTATACCTGCATTGGCGATACGGTTAATCTTTCGTCGCGGCTTGAAGGCGTCAATAAAGTATACGGCACCGGGATTATCATTGATCTGGAAACTCGTGATATGGCGGGCGATACCCTTGTCACCCGTGAATTGGATACGGTTCAGGTCAAAGGCCGGGATGGGGATACCCGGATATTCGAATTGCTGGGCATCGGCGCCGGGTTCGACCGCGATATGGCGGACCTGATCGAGACTTACGAAAGCGGTCTATCGCTCTATCGGCAAGGTGAATTCGAAGGCGCGTTAAAACAATTTGATATTGCCGCTCAAAAAGGCGATACCGCTTCTACGGTCATGTCTCGGCGGTGCAGAGAATACCAAGAAAATCCGCCCGCAGAATGGACCGGCATCCGCGCAATGGATACCAAATAACACTGGCAGATTACCAATTCCCGCCGCTTCGAAGGGCGTAGCTATTGTTTTCTAAATTAAAAAATCTCCGCGCCGAACAATTTGGCGGCGCCGGGCGCGCTCTTTCCCATAAGAATTATCGCTATTACGCGATGGGTCATGTGGCCCATGTGCATGGCTGGTGGGGCAACCGGCTTGGCATCGGTTGGCTGACTTGGGAACTCACCGGGTCGGCAACTTGGCTCGGCATCATCACCGTCGCCGCCATGGTCCCGGTGATGATTGTGTCGCCGATCACCGGCGCCATTGGTGATCGCTACGGCCACCGGTTGACGGCCATGACGGCGGGCTTGATCGGCAGCGTCATAACCGGAACCATGGCGTTGCTGACCTTGACCGGCCTCATCAACTTGGAAATTTTGGTCGCCCTCACCATCTTGCAAGGCATTATCTTCGGCCTTGAATTTCCGGCGCGCCAAGCTTTGATCCCCCGATTGGTAGGCAAGCCGAACATCGCCGCCGCCGTCGCTTTCAATGCAACGACGTTCCAGTTGGGCGCCTTTATCGGCCCGGTTTTAGCCGCCGCGCTGATATCCTGGTTTAACGCCGGCGCCGCGATCTTCCTCTATAGCGGCACGACGCTTTGGATGGCAGTCATGCTGCGCCTGATGGACCTAGCCCCAAGGGTTAAAAGCGAAGGCGGCAATGACGGCAGCATTTTGAACGATTTGCGCGAAGGGTTTCGCTATGTGTGGGGCGAAAGCTCGCTCCTTTATTTATTCTTGATCACAATCACCACCGGCCTGTTCCTTCGCCCCTACACGGACTTATTGCCGGGCTTTGCAGCCCAAGTGTTTGAGCGCGGCGCCGAAGGGCTCGGCACCTTAAACGCCGCCTCCGGTCTTGGCGCTTTGTTTGTTGCGCTTTGGATGATGTACAGAAGCGGCAATCAGGGTTTGGTCGCCATCACCCTCATCTCGGCGGCATTGACCGGCACGGCGTTGATCGGCTTTTCCCTGGCGCCATCGTTTACCTGGGCTTTGCCGATGTTGGCGTTGACCGCCGGTGCCTTATTGGCAACGCAAGTCGCCGCCTATTCCCTGGTCCAGACAAAAGCCCGCGCCGATATGCGGGGCCGCGTCATCGCCATCAATATTTCCATAAATATGGGGGCGCCGGCCTTGGGAGCGCTTTTCATCGGCTGGCTCGCCGACCGCATCGGATTGCCGAACGCCGTTATAGCGGCATCGGTGGTGGCATTGGTTATTCTGGCGCTGGTCATACCCTTGGTTCTCAAACGGCGAAAGTCGATGGAAAGCATATCCGATTAAGGATTGAATTTTGTTTGGATTTAACGCCGTCTCCTAGCTTAAGATCAGGACATAAATAAAATCGGGGGAGGCATCATGCAGCCGTTTGAAGATTTCGCGCATATCGGCGCCGGCACATTGGCCGGCCGGTTCATTCGCAATTTCTGGCAACCGGTCATGATTTCGGAAGATTTAGGCGCCGGACAGCCAAAACGCATCCAAGTGCTGGGAGAATTTTTCACAGCCTACCGGGGCGAAGGCGGCGCGCCGCATATTGTGCAAGACGCCTGCCCTCACCGGCAAACCAGATTGTCCTTAGGCTGGGTCGAAGGGGATTGCGTCCGCTGTTTTTATCACGGCTGGATGTTTGACGGCGAAGGCAACTGCACCGAACAGCCCGCCGAAAAAGACAGCTTCAAAGACAAGGTAAAAATTCAAGGACACCCGGCGCGGGATTACTTAGGCTTCGTCTTTGCCTATCTTGGCGACGGCGATACGCCCGAATTTCCACTGTTCCCGGAAATCGATGAAACGAAGGACACCGTCACCTATAATCAACATCCCGTGCCCTGCAATTATTTCCAACGCGTCGAAAATGATCTGGACGAAGTGCATATTCATTTCGTTCACAGGGTTTCCGCCGATGAAGCCGGGCTTGATCAATTGCCGGAAATCGAAGTCAGCGAGGCTGATTACGGCATATTGCGCACCGGCAAGCGATCCGATGATGGCAACAATGTCACCCGCACCGCGCATATCATGATGCCGAACACCCTAATGACGATCACGCCCGGAAGTTCCGCCGACCCTGATTGGACGCTGCATTTCGCGTGGCGGGTTCCGATTACCGACGAAGAAATGGCAAGCTTCATCATCAGCACCAAAAAAGGCGGCGGCGGTGGATTGCTGCGCCGTCCGCATACCGATCCAGACCCTAATGATATTACCGAAGATGTGCTTCAAGGCCGCGTCCGGGTGCAGGATTTAGACCCCGGCTACCGGGGGCTTTTCAATGTGCAAGATAACGTTGCCCTGGCCGGGCAAGGCCGCATCGTTGATCGATCTAAAGATTGGCTCGGCCAATCGGATAAAGGCATTATTCTCTTGCGCCAAATATGGGCGCGGGAGTTAAAAGCATTGGCCGATGGAATGCCGATAAAGAATTGGCGGCGACCAAAAAAATCCTTCATGGCCGAAAAAACCCGCGAGATCGAGTTGGCCAACAGCTGAGCTGATATGAATTCCGACAACACCATTCCCGTCCTCATCGCCGGCGGCGGTCCGGTCGGCCTCTCGTTAGCCATCGAGCTTGGAAATTTAGGCGTGGATTGCATCCTTGCCGAACGGCGCGATGGATCGATCCCGGTTCCGAAAATGAGCCAGGTAAGCGAACGCAATATGGAATATTGCCGGCGTTGGGGCATCGCCGCCCAAGTGCGGCAAGCAACATGGTCGCCGGACCATCCGATGGATTTTGTCTATGTCACCAATTTGAAAGGCCAAGAACTGGCGCGGCTTCAAGTCCCTTCCTATAAGATGCGGGGGCAGCTTGCTCATTCCCCGGAAGGCGCCTGCCATTGCCCACAAACCTATTTCGACCCGTTGCTCGTATCCTGTGCAAAATCCATCGACACCATAAGCCTCCGCTATCGCACCGCCGCCGAAAGTTTTAGCCAAGATGCAAATGGGGTGCGCGTTCGGCTGGTCGACCAAATAACCGGCGACGCGGAAGAGATTACAGCCCAATATCTTGTCGGATGCGACGGCCCCGATGGGATTGTACGAAAATCACTGGGCATCAAATTGGAAGGCCAAGGCGTCATAGCCAATTCGAGCAATATTCTTTTCAAATCACCGGAACTAAGCTCGATGCATGATAAGGGCTGGGCTCGGTTTTATCGCACCATCGATGACGCCGGATGCTGGTCCGAATTGATCTCCATCGATGGCAAGGAGTTGTGGCGGCTGACCGTCTTCAACGAAGCCAGCAAGACCAGCGAAGCCGTTGATGTCGACACCTGCCTTAAAAAAATGGCGGGATTTGATTTTCCTTATGAGGTTTTGTCGGTGTTGCCGTGGGAACGCCGGGATTATGTTGCCGAACGCTACCGATCGGGGCGCGTTTTTATCGCCGGTGATGCCGCCCATCAATGCTCGCCGACCGGCGGCTATGGCATGCATACGGGGATGGGAGACGCGGTCAATTTGGGCTGGAAACTTGCCGCCGAAATCGAAGGCTGGGCCGGCCCCCATATGCTGGATAGCTACGAAGCGGAATGCCGCCCCTTTGCCCGGCGCAATGTTGATTATGCCACCAGCGCCTTTGCCGAAGTTACCGGCTTGCCGGGTCTGCCCGCCATTTCCGCGGCGGCGCCGGGCGGCGCAAATGCGATGCGGGATTACGTTCAAAATTTACCGCAACTTTCCAGGTCCTCGGCGAGCGCCGTTGCCGAGAAGGTTAAAAGTTTCTCCAGTTTGGGCGAAACACCGCTTTGCGTGAACGATGGATCAGGCCCGCCCGAACGCGATCCGGTTAAATTGGCCCCCGCCGCGCATCCCGGCGCGCCGGCGCCCCATGCGTGGATCGACGCAGCCACTTCGACCCTGGATTTATTTAAAGGCCAATTCACATTGTTGGATTTCAGCGGCGGCAAAGCCGACACGGCGCCAATAACCGAAGCTGCAAAGGCGCGCGCTGTGCCTTTAAAGATCGTGCCAATCGACAATAAAGATATTGCCGAGCTATATGAGCTCAAATTAGTTTTGGTCCGCCCGGACGCCTACATCGCGTGGCGCGGCGATGAAGGCCCAATTGATCCGTTATCGCTCATAGATCAGATAAGGGGTGCGCCATGACGCAAGGCACAAGCCCGATCCCAAGACCAAATTTGGACGCGGCGCTTGCCGATACGGATAAATTCGGTGTCGGCATCTGGCAAGGGGCAATGGACACGGCCGAAACCGACGATGTGCGCGCCCGGCTTTGGGATATTGCGAAGCGAAAAGAAGACGCCGGTACCCCCGATTTCGTTCCCGCCGATGCAGACGACAAGAACGTGCGCTTGCTCAACCTGATCAATTGGGATCCCTATTTCATCGAACTTTCGGCGCGGGATTTCGTATTGCAAACCGCCGGTCATGTCATCGGGGAGCGAATTCTCCTTTCCAACTACAGCGCCAATATCATGGCCCCCGGCGCAGGCTCGATGGTGCTTCATGCCGATCAAGGCTATATCGCCGAGCCGTGGCCGGCCCAGGCCCTCGCGGTTAATATCGGCTGGATCATCGATGACTATACGGACGAAGTCGGCGCGACCAGATATGTTCCAGGATCAAACCTCGCCATCGGCAGCCCCGATCCTGATAAAATTTACGAAACGGTTCCAATCGAAGGGCCGGCCGGATCAATGATCATCATCGATGGCCGGGTCTGGCACACATCGGGCACCAACCGGACCGAAGACCGTAACCGCGCCGCCATTTTTGGCTATTACGCGGTTCCTTGGATCCGCCAGCAAGTTAATTGGCGGGAAATCTTAGACGAAGATATCGTCGCCCGATGTTCCGAGGACTACCTCCATCTATTGGGCTACACCGCCGGCAATAGGGAATTGTTCAATCCGGGCGCCATGAAAGCCCGCGATGATAAAATTCGGGAGAATAGAAAATGAAATTCGCACATTTCGCCCATGTCTGGGGCAAGCCGGGCATGAGCGCAGGGAACCGCTACGACCAGCTTTGGCGCGAGCTTGAGCTTTGCGACCGGCTCGGTTTCGAATACGGTTTCTGCGTCGAACATCATTTCCGCCCCGATGAAAGCTGGATGTCGTCGCCTGCCCTCTACGCCGTCGGCGCCGGCGCACGCACCAAAAATATGCGTTTAGGCGGTATGGGATTTTTGGTGCCGCTGCACCACCCGGCGCGTCTGGTCGAAGAAATCGCCATCGTCGATCAGATGCTTGGTGGCCGCTTGGAAGTCGGTCTTGTCCCCGGCATCTCGCCCGAACCTTTCCCGCATTTTGGCCTCGACTATGCGGACCGGAAACCGATCACCCTCGAATTCGTCGAATACATGCGCGCGGCTTACGGTGATGAACAACCCTTTACGTTCGTGGGCGAACACCACCGCACCGAAGGCGCAACCCTTTCGGTGCAACCGGTCCAGAAACCGCACCCGCCTTTGTGGATGCAAAGCCGCGATCCGCAAACTTTGGAATTTTGCGCCGCCAACGGCATCAACACCGGCTATTTCATTTCTTTTCCGCACGAAGAAGCGGCGCCGCGCTACCGCAAATATATTGATGATTGGGCCAAGGCCGGTTGGCCGAGAAAACCGAATATCGGCTATTCCACCGTTGTCTATGTCGATGAGACCGACGAGAAAGCCATCGATGTGGCATTGGAACGGGCAAGCCGAGCCTATGTTGGATTTTTAAGGCCTGCCGAAGAAGGCCAAAGCTTCGAAGAACGCGTCGCCGATTTGGCGTCCCGTTTCGTTGCCCGCGGCGAACACGGCGCCGCCGAAATTATGGGCAATATTTTCAACCCGGAATATTTGTTGAAACACGATCTGGCGTTCATCGGCGCGCCCGACACGGTGGCCGAGAAGATAAAAGCCGCCGCTTCCAAAGGCCTCTTTAATGTCTTCATGGGCGAATTTAATTTTGCTGATTTGCCCGAGGACGATTTGATGCGCTCGATCAGAATGTTCGGCGAACAGGTTGCGCCCCAGTTAAAGAATTTTGAGCCTTTTTAAAATTTAGGACCTTAGGAGCATCGGTCATGCAAGCCCGCGCCCACTTATCGCTTCCCATATCGAAGATGCGCTATGACATTACTTTGCCGTTGTTCGAAGGCCGCGTAGAATTGGACGGTATCGATCTGGTACCAACGGCAACGTCGCCGATGGTCTTCGAAGACATGCCAGATGTGCGCCAAGGAAATTTCGGCGTCCTCGATTTCAATATGGGCTATTTGCTCAGCGCCATCCATGCCGGTTGGGAAATGGTGGCGCTGCCGGTCTTTCCCAAACGCAAATCCGTGCTGCAATATTTTTTTGTAGCCGCCGACATCAAAACTCCCAAAGATTTGGAAGGACGCCGCGTCGGCACGCGCCAATACGGGACCGGGGTCGCGGTTTGGGGACGCGGGTTTTTAAAAGAACACTATGGCGTCGATGTGAAGAAATTGAATTGGGCGGTCCAGGTGGCCGAAGTCTTTCCCAATTATGGCGGCACGGCGAACATCGAAATGGTGGACGCCGATCGGCCCTTGGCCGATATGCTGATGGCCGGTGAAATCGACGCCATGATTACCGATATTTCGGACGGCGCTTTGTTCGACCGGCTGGAAAGCAGCGCCGGCGTGAAACGGTTATTCCCCAATTTCCGGGATGAGGATTTAAAAATGCAACGGGACAGCGGCATATTCCCGGTCATGCATCTGATGGTGCTGTCCAAAAAATTGGACCAAGACCACCCCGAACTGGCGGGCAAATTATATACCGCCTTTGAAGACGCCAAGGCCTTGGCGTATCAAGATATTCGCAACGACAGGGGCGGATTACCCCTGACCCATACGCGAGAAAACTTCGATGCCCAGATGGCGGAATGGGGCGACGTCATGGCCAATGGCATCTAAGCCAACCGCGCCATGATTGACGCCTACATCCGCGCCAATGTCGATCAAGGCATCATTCCAGATGCCCTTCCCTTGGAAGACATATTCGCAGGCTCTACTCTCGACACCTGATTCTTAGATCGCTCAGCTAACCAACGGCGATTGACCGCTTCTCTTAATAAATTTATTCTGAGAGAAACATTCAAACGTACTAATGCTTTTAATGGGAAAGGCTAAACACATGTCTGAATTAGCAACTGTTCGTATCGCCCCTAATAATCCGATATTCGATTTACCGGTGATCGTCGGCATCGAAGAAGGGCTTTTCAAAGCCGTCGGCCTCGACGTGGCGTTTGTCGCCACCTATGACGACCGGGAACAGGATCAGGCCGATACCCCTTATATGAACCGGCTCAAAGAAAATCTTTTCGATAGCGGCGGCGCAGATAGCTACAACGTCTGTGAATGGGCCAGCATCGACAGGTTGGAACGGGGCGAAAGGTCAGGCAATATCGCGGCGCTTCGAGCGTCCGTTGCGGCGCAGGCGATCCTCACCTTTGACGAAGCCATCCAAACGCCGCGCGATATGGTTGATGTGCCTGTCTATGTGCAGGTATCGACCGGTTCTCACTTCACCACCATTCAAATGCTGGAAAGCGCGATTGGCGCCGAGCACGTCAACATCGCCCAGGGCGGATTGCCGCAGGCGCGCTATGCCGGGCTTAAAAGCGGCGCCCATCAAGCGGCGACGGTGATGGAGCCGTTTATCAGCCTCGGCCTTAAAGAAGGCGCGCATATCGTCGCTGCATCGTTCTACCGCGGCGGCGAAGTGGTCAGCCCCAATTTAACGCCCGAACAGCGTAAATCCTATTATGACACCGAAAATCTGGCCGTCGATATGATCAACGCCGATTTTTATAAATACGCGCACCACATCACCGCCCATGCCAAGGGCGCGTTGCAACCGGAAGAATTATCGCGCGCCTTTGTTCGTTTTAAGCATGTGGATTATTACGACGAAACATTGTTTACGCGGGCCTATGAATGGTTGAAAGATCGGGGCATGGCCGACGGCTCAACGACCCACGAAAATTTGGTCGTCAGCTAGCCCTCATCCGGCGCCCTAAATATTGGCGGCTGTATTTTGGCCATAATAGGGTATTCATTTGATATGAAGAAGCCGTGGGCGATATTAGCTGGACTGTTTTTTGCGGTTATCGCGGCAACGCCTGCCGCAGCCGAATGGTCCGCCCAAGAATTGGAGGCGATTAGATCCCTTTGGATCGGTAGCCTCCAACCCCTGCC
>JABMOP010000268.1 GCA_013204125.1 Rhodospirillales bacterium
GAATATCCCGGCGCCGCAATATCGAATTGATCTGATGCTCGATATATTCCGGATTGCCTTCTTCCATCACCAGAACGGCATCTTTGGAGGCGCAGAAATCGGCAATTTGATCTGGAACAAGCGGGTGGGTGACGTTTAGAACCATCAAGGGAATACGCGTTTTTCCGTAAACGTCACCGAGGCCAAGCGCATCCAGGCGATTAATAAGCGTGTTGTAAATGCCGCCTTGAAGAATGATGCCGACGGAATCCACGTCACCATCAAAAAATTCGTTCAATTCGTTATCTACAATGAATTTTTGCGCTGCGGGGAGGCGTTCTTCCACCTTCAACTTTTCCTGAAGATAAGTCGCCGGCGGATGGCTGAGCCGGTTATAGACAAAATCAGCGGGCTCGGCGGCTTTGTCCTTCGCATTGATCTTGGACATAACATTGTCCTTGGCCTCAAACTCGCCCTGCATATGACACGCACGGATTTTAAGTTCCAGCATAACAGGCGAGTTGGAAGCTTCGGAAAGCTCGAAGCCTTTTTCGACGCAATTGGTGATGCTCGTCAGATTTGGCCGCGGTTCCATCAGCCATATGGTGGATTTCATGGCAAAGGCATGGGTGCGTTCCTGAATGATGGAAGCGCCTTCGCCGTAATCTTCGCCGACAATAATAAGTGCGCCGCCCATGACACCGGGAGACGCCAAATTGGATAGCGCATCGGACGCGACATTGGTGCCGACCACCGATTTCCAGGTCACCGCGCCGCGGATAGGATAGCTGATGGACGCTGCCAACATCGCCGCCGCTGAGGCTTCGTTGGAGTTTGCTTCGACATTGATGCCGAGATCCGCCATCAGATCTTTGGCCTGAACCAGCACGTCCAAGAGATGCGTTATCGGCGCGCCTTGATACCCGCCGACATAGGCAACCCCCGACTGCAACAATGCCTTGGTGCCCGCCAAGATGCCTTCACCCCGGAATATTTCACCGGCGCCGAGTTTTAATTGGTCTATTTCTTTGTCGAATGTGCGTTCCATATCCAGCCCTCATTCGCGTTTGGCCTGCCCCCCTTGTCTTCTTTTGCTGCGCGCAATTATCAGCCCGCAAAATGTAAAGTCGCGGGCATGGTCACGCAAACCGAATCCTAAACTAAACGGTCCCTGTTTCCTTTAATTTGGCTATTTCTTCTGGATTCTTGCCAAGAATACGCGCCAGAACGTCGTCCGTATCTTCGCCCAGCATCGGCGGCGCTTTTTCGTATTCGATCTTGGTTTTGGAAAAATTCAACGGATTTCCAACAATTTCCATCGACCCGGCAAGAGGATGCGCCAATTCGGATTTCATATTCCGGGCGATCACTTGGGGCTCTTCAAACACTTCATTGATGGAATTGATGGGCCCGCACGGGACGGCTATTTTCGGTAACTCTTCCATCCATTCCCGGCTGGGCCGTTCCAACAGATATTCCCCCATAATCTCGGCCAAGGCGGCGCGGTTTAGATTGCGGTTGGAATTGGTTGAAAACTTCTCTTCGTCGGCCAGATCCTCACGTTCGATAAATTTGCAGAAGCGCCTGAACTGACCGTCATTGCCAATGGCGATAATGACATAGCCGTCTTTGGTTTGAAACGGCTGATAAGGCGTGACGTTCGGATGCCATGCGCCGGTGCGCGTCGGACAAACGCCGCTGGTGAAATAATTCTGCGCTTGGTTGGCCAACCAGCCGACTTGCGTGTCCAAAAGTGCTAGATCGATATATTGGCCTTCGCCGGTTTTTTCCCGGTGATGGAGCGCCGCCAATATGCCGATGGTGGCATACATGCCGGTGGTTAAGTCAGATACGGCCATGCCCACCCGCTGCGGGCCGGCGCCGGGTTCCCCATCCGCCGCGCCGGTGATGCTCATCAACCCACCCATGCCTTGAACCAGATAATCGTAGCCGGCTTGCGATGCGCGCGGGCCGGTCTGACCAAAGCCGGTGATCGAACAATAGATGATGCCGGGGTTAACCGAACTCATATCATCATATCCAAGCCCTTTTTCGGCAAGGTCGCCGACTTTGAAATTTTCGATAAAAATGTCGGATTTTTCGGCCAATTCAATGACGATGGCGCGGCCTTCATCAGAAGCGATATCAAGGGTTATAGAATGCTTGCCCCGATTAGCCGAAAGATAATAAGCCGCTTCCGATGTATCGTTGCCGTCTTTGTCTTTGAGGTAAGGCGGGCCCCATTGCCTTGTATCGTCGCCGAGGCCAGGGCGTTCGATCTTGATAATTTCGGCGCCCAGATCGGCAAGCAATTGGGTGCACCACGGCCCGGCCATGACGCGCGATAAATCCAGAACGCGAATTCCGTCAAGCGGTCCCGCCAATTATTCGCTCCCCTGTCTAAATGAACAACGGAGCGGCACCCCGCTCCGTCATACCCGCCGCAACGTTATTTATAAGGACCTTATTTAAGCCGACGCGGACCCGGCGGCTTGGTTCTTGTCGTTAGGCGACACGGCTGTCACCGTCTTATTATCCATATCGTAGCGTAGCGTTTTCAAGCCATTCAAATCAGTCCCCGTGATCCGCACAAAACGCGCACCGTCCGGAAAATGAATGGAATGAATTTTATGGGCACCAAAATTTCCCGCCATCCCCGGATCGAGTCGATATTGTTTAACTTTTTCCAAATCGGCAAAGCCGTCTTTGGAGCCGTCATCGTTGCGTTTGTATTCGGTCATTTCCGTATATTCGACGGCTTGACCATAAATCGCCCAGGA
>JABMOP010000269.1 GCA_013204125.1 Rhodospirillales bacterium
ATTAACCCCTTGATCCTGCACGGCCAAGCCCATGGCGGCATTGTCCAGGGGCTTGGGCAAGCGCTTTTGGAAAGCACCGCCTATGATCCGCAAAGCGGCCAGATGCTGGCCGGCTCGTTCATGGATTACGCCATGCCGCGGGCCGGTGATATGCCGTCTTTCATCGTCGCCATTTCAGAAGTTCCATCCCATATTACACCACTTGGCATCCGCGCCGGCGGCGAAGGCGGCACAACCCCTGCCCTTGGCGTTTTGGTTAACGCCGTCGCCGATGCGCTTTCGGAATTCGGCGTCCGCCACGTAGAAATGCCGACCACCCCGGAAAAAGTGTGGCGCGCCATCCAAGATGCAAAATCATAAAAACCATTAATTAGTCAGAAGGAAGTTACCTATGTTTCATCGATGCACCCCGCACGCCCCCTCTACCGATCACGGCGGCGACCATGACCACGCCTACCACATCGGCGACGGCAAGAAACATTTCACCGTCGATATCCACTGCCATGTCGTCGTCCCCGAAGCCGTCGCCGCGATGGCCGGGAAAACGGCATCTCCGATGCAGGCGCGCGCCGAAAAAAATGCGCTGACCGATGAAATCAACAAAAAGCAAAGCGTCGATCTAGTGCCGAAATTCACCGACCCGCAAGTCCGCATCAAAGACATGGACCGGGACGGCATCGATGTGCAGGCCATTTCGCCCTCGCCCTATCATTACAATTACGGCTACCCGGCGGACGCGACCAGGAGTACGTGCCACCTCATCAATGATCGCATCGCAGATATCGTCGGCGACAATCCGGACCGCTTCGTCGGCATGGGCACGGTGCCCTTGCAAGACCCGGAAATGGCGGTGGCGGAAATGGACCGCTGCATAAACGATCTGGGATTCAAAGGCATCGAAATTTCGACCAATGTGGACGGCAAGGAATTGACCCGCGCCGGCCTCGAAAAATTCTTCGCCAAAGCCGAAGAGGCCGGCACATTGATTTTTATGCACCCCATCGGCACCAGTTTTGAAGACCGCATGGACGACCATTATTTCCGCAACCTGATCGGCCACCCCTTGGAAAGCGCGCTCGCCGTCGGCCATCTGGTGTTCGATGGTTATTTGGATCGCTATCCAGGGCTTAAAATCTGCATCGCCCATGGTGGTGGTTACGTTCCCTCCTATTGGGGCCGCTTCGATCATCCGTGGGAGCGGCGCGACGATTGCCGCGTCAATATTTCGAAAACACCGATGGAATATGTGAAAAAGCTGTATTTCGATACGGTCGTCTTTACCGAGCCGCAATTGCGCCACCTGATCGAAGTGTGGGGCCCGGACCATATTGTTATGGGCACCGATTACCCGTTCGATATGGCCGAACCGGACCCGGTCGGTCACGTCAATTCGGTCAAAGATTTGAGCGAAGCCGACAAAGCCCTGGTCATGGGCGCCAACGCGGCGGCACTTTTGGGGATCGAAGTTCCGGTGAAAAGCTAGGGTTATTTTTTTCCGTCATCACCCGCATAAATCGGGTGATGACGGCTTCCAAATTTTGACTAGTCTGGCCGTGATGTTAAACTGGGTGCATGACCGACAACGAAAATGGCTCCATCGCGCGCGCCTCGATCCTGAACGGATTTCCGGATCCGGTGATTTTGCTGAACGGTGCGCGCAAGATCACCGCCTATAACAGGGCCGCCGGGAAATTATTGAGCCTCGGAGAATTGGGCCGGGACTTGGCGCTTTCCTTGCGCCACCCGGACATCCTTATCGCCGCCGATGCTGTACTCGGCGGTAATATCCCAGAGCCGGTGGAAATTTCGCTGCTCCTCAATGTGCGCCGGGATTTTACCCTGCACGCATCGCCCCTAAGCGGCGACGAAGGCGCCATGCTGGTGTTGCACGAAGTGACGGCGGCGCGCGCCGCAGACCAGATGCGCGCCGATTTTGTCGCCAATGTCAGCCACGAGCTGCGCTCCCCCCTTTCGTCTCTGACCGGGTTTATTGAAACCCTGCAAGGGCCGGCGAAAGACGATGCGGACTCCCAAAGTAAATTCCTCTGCATCATGGAGGCGGAAGCCGGTCGCATGACGCGGCTGATCAACGATCTTTTGTCGCTGTCGAAAGTCGAAGCGCGCGAATATATCCTACCCGACGGATCGGTTAACCTAAGCGATGTGTTGAAAACAATCGCCGATACGCTTTCCGTGCGCGCCGGCGAACGCGGCATCGACATTAAATTTGAAACGGCGCCGGGCGTATCCCCGGTGACCGGTGATCTGGACGAAATGACCATTGTTTTTCAAAACCTTTTGGACAACGCCATCAGCTATGGCACACCGCACCTTCCGGTTTTGGTGTCGATCAAGCCGGTGGAGCGAATTCCGGAAACCGCATCGCCGGGGATCGCCGTCGCCATCAACAATCAAGGCGACCTTATCCCATCGGAATTATTGCCGAGACTGACCGAACGCTTCTACCGGGTCGATACCGGGCGTTCGCGCGCCATGGGCGGAACCGGCCTTGGCCTAGCCATCGTCAAACATATCATCAACCGCCACCGCGGGCGGCTGATCATCGAAAGCAAAGCCGAAACCGGCACCACATTCACGGTTTACCTGCCGAAATAATCGCGCCTTCTGTCATAAAACTGTAACAGAAGCGTCATAAAACAGAAGCGAAGCTCCTCTAAATATCGAGACGTCGGCGGGATTGGCCCGTCGCCATGAAGATTGGAGATCGTTTCACATGAAGCTAAGAACACTTGCCCTGGCCGCGATGGCGACCGCCCTCTTGACCGGCGCCGCCAATGCACGGGACCAGATACGCATCGTCGGCTCGTCCACCGTATTTCCGTTCGCGACCGCCGTCGCCGAAAATTTCGGCAAAAAAACCTCGTTCAAGACACCGGTTGTCGAAAGCACCGGCACCGGCGGCGGCATGAAATTGTTTTGCGCCGGAATTGGCGACGGTCATGCCGACATCACCAACGCATCCAGGCGTATTAAATCCTCGGAATTCAAAAAATGCTCGGCCAAGGGCATCCGTATTACCGAAGTGAAGATCGGCTTCGACGGCATTGTCCTCGCCAATGCCAAATCGGCAAAACGGTTGACCCTCAGCAATGCGCAAATCTTCCTGGCGTTGGCCAACAAAGTGCCGGTGAACGGAAAATTGGTGGATAACCCTTATAAGAAATGGAGCGATATCACCCCCTCCTTGCCGAACAAAAAGATCGAAGTCTTAGGCCCGCCGCCGACCTCCGGCACCCGCGACGCTTTCGTCGAGATCGCCATGGAAGGCGGCTGCAAGAAGGTCGCGGGCGCTAGGGCGCTCGGCCTTACCGAGAAAAAATGCCACCAGATCCGCGAAGATGGCGCTTGGATTGACGCCGGCGAAAACGACAATTTGATCGTTCAGAAACTGGAAACCAATCCGAACGCGGTCGGTGTGTTCGGGTATAGCTTCCTCGATCAGAATGCCGATAAAATTCAGGGCGCGATTGTCGATGGCTCGGAGCCGACTTTCGAAAATATCGCATCGGGCAAATACGGTGTGTCCCGTTCGCTGTTCTTCTATGTGAAGCAACAGCATGTCGGCACGGTCCCCGGTATTCGGGAATTTGTGAAAGAATTCACCAGCGAAGATGCCTGGGGCGAAGACGGCTATCTCGTCGACAAGGGATTGATCCCGCTTCCCGCGAGTGAACGCAAAGTAATCGCAATCTCGGCGAGGAACCTCGACGCTCTCACCATGTAATCACCGGCCGGGCTATTGGATAGGCCGGTGGCCCGGCTCTCATTTTTGGGTTAGTTACGAATGTCATTATCAGGTCTCGCAATCGGATTGCTTATCGTTATTGCGGCTACGCTTTTAATCGGGCGTGGCCGGAGCGTCGTTCTGGCGCGCGCCATCGGTGGGACCGTCACCGGCATCCACTTTCGCAAAAACAGAAAACTGCGGCGGCGGTTGGAGCGGGCTTTGGAGGGATTATTTCTCCTTTGCTCGATAATCGCCATACTGACCGCCATCGGCATCGTCCTCTCCCTCATCTTCGAGGCCATTCGCTTTTTCAATCAAGTGCCGGTCTTTGATTTTCTGTTCGGCCTCAACTGGAACCCGCAAACGGCATTGCGCGCCGATCAGGTCGGGCAATCGGGATCGTTCGGCGCGGTGCCGGTTTTCGCCGGAACATTGTTGATCACCTTAATCGCAATGGTCGTTGCCGTGCCTATCGGATTAATGTCGGCCATTTATATGGCGGAATACGCATCGCCCCGCATGCGCGCCTGGGTAAAACCGGCATTGGAAATTTTGGCCGGTGTCCCGACCGTGGTTTACGGCTTTTTTGCTGCGCTAACGGTCGCCCCATCGATCCGTGATATGGGCGCCGGTTTGGGGTTGGATGTGGCGTCCGAAAGCGCGTTGGCGGCGGGCTTAGTGATGGGCATCATGATCATCCCTTTCATTTCGTCGCTGTCCGATGACGTTATCAACGCCGTACCGCAAAGCCTGCGCGACGGCGCCTATGCCATCGGCGCGACCAAATCGGAAACCATCAAGCAAGTGGTGTTGCCGGCCGCCTTGCCCGGTATCGTCG
>JABMOP010000270.1 GCA_013204125.1 Rhodospirillales bacterium
AGTCCCTCCGCCCGCACCAGCGAGGACGGCACGTAATTTTTATTGCAACGAAATAACGAAATCGAGTGAATGAACATGCAGGTGACGGAAACCACCAACGACGGACTGAAACGCGGCTTTACGATTGTTGTGCCGGCCGCAGATATTGAACAAAAAGTGATGGATCGCCTGGTGCAAATTGCCAAGACCGTCCAGATGCCGGGATTCCGACCAGGAAAAGTCCCGGTCAAATTGCTGCGCCAGACCCACGGCGATGCGATTATGGGCGAAGTATTGGAACAGACCGTTTCGGAACACACCCAAACGGCGATAACCGAGCGCGAAATGCGCCCCCTGGGCCAACCGAAAATCGAAATCAAGAAATTCGAGACCGGATCGGACCTTGAATACGATGTGGAATTCGAATTGTTCCCGGAGATCGAGCTAACCGACTTTTCCGCCATCAAGCTGGAACGCATGAAAGTTCCAGCCGATGAAAAACAAGTCGAAGCCAGCTTGCAACAAATGGCCGCTGGCCAGAAAGATTCTAAGCCCCTCGAAGTGGCGCGCCCAATTGCTTCCGGCGACACAGTCGTGATCGATTTCGTCGGCAAGGTTGACGGCGAAGAATTTCCCGGTGGCAAGGCCGACGACTTTTCGCTGGAAATTGGCTCAGGTATGTTCATTCCGGGGTTTGAAGATCAATTGATCGGTAAAGAGACTGGTGAGAGCCTGCATGTTGAAGTTACGTTTCCAAAAGATTACACCGAAGACTTGGCCGGAAAACCGGCCGTATTTTCGGTGACGATCAAGGAATTGCGCGAAAGCATCCCGGCGGTGATCGACGACGAGTTGGCAAAGAAAGTCGGCATAGATAGCCTCGATGAACTTAAAAATCTTTTGCGGCAAAATCAGGAAAGCGAGCTAGACGGCCTGTCGCGTATGCGGGTGAAAAAAGAATTGCTGGATATTCTGGATGAAGCGCACAGCTTCACATTGCCGGACGGGATGATCGAACAAGAATTTGAATCTATCTGGCATCAGTTCGAGCACCAACGTGAACACCACCCCGATCAGATCGACGAGGATGATAAAGATAAAAGTGACGATGATCTGAAGACGGAATACCGCGAAATTGCCTCCCGACGGGTTCGATTAGGGCTATTGCTGGCCGAGATTGGACGCAGCAATGAAATCACCATCGCGCCCGAAGAAGTGAACCGCGCGATTATGCAGGAAGCCCAGAAATATCAGGGCCAGGAAAAAGAGGTTCTCGAATATTACAAGAACACCCCCGAAGCGATGCAGGCTATTCAATCACCTTTGCTTGAAGAAAAAGTCGTCGATTTCATCCTCGAACTTGCACAGGTGACGGATAAAGAAGTCACATTGGAAGAATTGATCGCCGCCGAGGAAGGCGAGATCAAAGCGAAGAAAGCCAAATCGACAGGGGACAAAAAACCTGCAAAGAAGAAATCCGCCGCCGCCAAAAAAGCAGCGCCTAAGAAATCATCCAATAAGGATAAGGACGATTGATGGTGCGGCCTTTTTAAATCGCAGCTTTTTACCCATCTATTGATGACAGATTACTGGAAATAGAGACAGCCATGAGCGATCCCATAGAAGTGTTTAATAACAACCTCGTTCCGATGGTGGTGGAAACCACCAACCGAGGGGAGCGCGCCTACGATATTTATTCCCGCCTTTTAAAGGAACGGATCATATTCATAACCGGTGGTATCGACGATAGTGTCTCCAGCCTGATATGTGCG
The DNA here is from genome assembly GCA_013204125.1 of Rhodospirillales bacterium. Lineage (GTDB taxonomy): Bacteria > Pseudomonadota > Alphaproteobacteria > Rhodospirillales > UBA2165 > JABMOP01. The sequence goes on from JABMOP010000270.1 coordinate 1,752, forward strand.
CAGCTTCTGTTCTTGGAATCTGAAAATCCCAAAAAAGAAATTTCGATCTATTTGAATTCGCCCGGCGGCATCGTTACCTCCGGCCTCGCCATCTATGACACCATGCAATATATTCGCCCCGACGTATCAACGGTCTGTGTCGGTCAGGCAGCTTCGATGGGCTCTTTATTATTGGCGGCAGGCGCGCCTGGAAAGCGATTCGCGCTTCCTAACTCCCGAATCATGGTGCATCAGCCTTCCGGCGGCGCCCAGGGGCAGGCAACAGATATTGAAATTCAAGCCCGCGAGATACTTGCGTTACGCCACCGGCTTAACAATATATATGTAGAACACACGGGAAAGAAATTGGCGGAAATTGAGGCTGCAGTTGAGCGCGATAGCTATATGTCACCGCCAGAAGCTGTAGTTTTCGGCCTTATTGACGAAGTTGTAACCAAACGCCCTGAAAATAGCGATAACGACGATGAGGGCGGCAATGATGACGGCAAAGATGATGAAACCAAGGGGGATAGCGAATAAACTATCCTTCAGCTGCGCCGCCCTTAAAAGTTATTCCCAAATTTGCGATTGTGTATCAGCGCAAGGGGTGACAAGAATTATGCGTAAATGCCTAGTGCAAGATTGGACGGCAGATGAATAAAACAACTGGCAGCGACACAAAGAACACTCTGTACTGCTCGTTCTGTGGCAAAAGCCAACACGAGGTCCGCAAACTGATCGCGGGGCCGACCGTGTTCATTTGCGACGAATGCGTCGAACATTGCATGGATATTATCCGCGAAGAGAATAAGACCCATATCGTCAAATCCGGTGATGGGGTACCGACGCCGACCGAAATTTGCAAAGTCCTTGATGATTACGTGATCGGCCAGAAACACGCCAAACGGGTTCTGTCCGTCGCCGTCCACAATCATTATAAACGGCTGAGCCATACCTCAAAAACCGACGACGTTGAATTGGCAAAATCGAACATTTTACTGGTCGGACCGACCGGGTGTGGCAAAACCCTGCTGGCACAGACCTTGGCGCGCATTCTGGACGTTCCATTCACCATGGCCGACGCCACAACCCTGACCGAAGCCGGTTATGTGGGCGAAGACGTGGAAAACATTATCCTCAAATTACTGCAAGCCGCCGATTACAATGTGGAGCGGGCGCAACGCGGGATCGTTTATATCGACGAAGTGGATAAAATCTCGCGCAAATCGGATAACCCGTCGATTACCCGTGATGTTTCGGGCGAAGGCGTCCAGCAAGCGCTGTTGAAAATTATGGAAGGCACGGTGGCCAGTGTTCCCCCGCAGGGCGGGCGCAAGCATCCGCAGCAGGAATTCCTGCAAGTGGACACCACCAATATCCTATTCGTCTGCGGCGGCGCATTCTCCGGGCTGCAAAAAATCATATCGGCGCGCGGCCAAGGATCGTCCATGGGCTTTGGCGCCGATGTGCAAGGCCCGGATGAACGGATGACCGGCGAAATTCTGCAAGACGTGGAACCGGAAGATTTGCTGAAATTTGGCCTTATCCCCGAATTTGTCGGCCGCTTGCCGGTAATTGCCACTTTGGAAGATTTAGACAAAGAAGCCCTGGTCAAAATTTTGACGGCACCCAAAAATGCGTTGGTCAAACAGTACCAACGTTTGTTCGAGATGGAAGACGTTAACCTGACATTCCGCGATAACGCCTTGGACGCGATTGCCGAAAGAGCCGTCGAACGCAAGACGGGTGCACGTGGATTGCGTTCCATCATGGAAGACATTCTTTTGGAGACAATGTTCGAGTTGCCGGAATTGACCGGCGTTGAAGAAGTGGTCATTAACCGCGAAGTTGCCCAAGACGGGGTGCAGCCGCTCTATATTTATTCTGAGCGGCGCGATGACTTGGATTCAAGCGCTTAAAGTTACCCACTTGACCCAAGCGCGCTATCGCACAAATTCATGGGTAGCGCATTTGACCCAGGACAGCGGGGAATGCGCATCCAAAAAAGGATCTCGGTCGCGCTTCGACCGCAACAATAGGAGAAGAAACTTTGGATAGTTCCGCAGGCCAATCTTATCCGGTTCTTCCGTTACGCGATATTGTCGTCTTTCCGCACATGATTGTGCCCCTGTTCGTCGGGCGCGATAAGTCTGTGCGCGCGCTTGAAGACGTCATGAGTAATGACAAGCAGATCCTTCTGATCGCCCAGAAAAATGCTTCGGATGATGAACCCAATGCGGAAGATATCTATGATGTAGGCACGGTCTCCACCGTTCTTCAGCTTCTCAAACTGCCCGACGGTACGGTCAAAGTGCTGGTCGAAGGCGGCGAGCGGGCGCGCGTGATCCGTTTCAATGAGAACGAAAATTTTTTCGAAGCCTATGCCGATATCATGCCCGAACGCGAACAGGCGGAAGAAGACTTAGAAGCTCTATCGCGTTCTGTCGTCTCCCAGTTCGAGCAATATATAAAACTGAACAAGAAAATTCCACCCGAAGCTCTGGTGTCGGTCAATCAAATTGATGAGTATTCCAAGCTGGCCGATACCATCGCCTCCCACCTGGCACTAAAAATTTCGGAAAAGCAGGAACTCCTGGAAATCGATTCCGTCAGCCAGCGCATGGAACGCATCATTTCCTTTATGGAAGGCGAAATCGGCGTTCTACAGGTTGAGAAAAAAATTCGCTCGAGGGTCAAGCGCCAGATGGAGAAGACCCAGCGCGAATACTATTTGAACGAACAGTTGAAGGCGATCCAGAAGGAACTTGGCGAAACCGATGAAGGCAAGGACGAAACGGTTGAGCTGGAAGAACGGATCGCCGAGACGAAGTTAAGCAAAGAGGCGCGCGAAAAGGTTGTCGCCGAATTGAAGAAGCTCAAAAATATGAGCCCA
>JABMOP010000271.1 GCA_013204125.1 Rhodospirillales bacterium
AACAAGACGCGGTGCGTGGATCGAATTCTACAACACCGAGCGGCCTCATTCCGCCCTCGGCGGCCAGACACCGGCGGAAACCTACGACGGCTAGCCGGCGTGGTGCCATGCACCGAATTTCGTTCCATTGTTATTTTATCGAGCTTTTCAATTAGTGCAAAAATCGCCTCCTAAGGTTGGTAAGCATCCAAACGTTAAACTAGCACCTTTGTTGAGGTGGTCAATTTTTACTAGTACCCCTTGACTCCCAACGCCAACAGACCAAATTAGTTATTCGGACTTGTTTTGTTCTATTCTTACCTCGGCGGAGTGGCACGGGCGAGCGGCATTGCATGAAAAATAACGCCGGTCGGCCATGCCATCCGCCGCACATAGGTGAAAAAGCATATAAAGGCACATAAATGCATATGTTCAGACGAAACCTTCAAAAAGTGTCGCACGGAGCACCCATCGGTGGAGGCGCTGGCGCTCGAACATACAACAGATTGAATCCAGCGCGACAAGGAGCGGCCAAAATGACGAATATTGCATAAAAATGCGGGCAAAGAGGTGCGATTTGGGTCCCATCTTCGATCGGCCGGCAGTTGCCACTTGCGGATCAAAAAAAGCGCACTATTTCTACTAGTAGAATTTTCAGGCGCCGGCTTTTGCCGTGCCAAATGGAAACCGGAGGACCGACCGTGGCAACATTGGAAGCGCAGCGCAAATGGCGGCGCAAAAATAAGTTCGTTAAAAGCCAGCTCAACATCATGGCGCGGAAAAACGTGCAGGACTATCTCGCCGAAATTGCCGATGAACACGATCTTCGCGGCAAAGGCGAGGCCGTCGCCTTCGCCGTCTACACCACCATCGCGCTGATCCAGCAGGGCGGTTTCAACGACGAGGCCGGCCGCTTGCACCAGCTGTTCACCGACGCCTATCACCGCGACCGCGAGATTTACGCGCCATGATCGGGCGGCGCAGCGAGCAAGGCCGCGACCTGCCGGACACCAAGGCGGTGGCCAGTATCATCCGCGCCGTCGCCAACGACGAAATTCTGCCGCGCTTTAACGCGCTGGCGGCCCATGAATTGGGCGAAAAAGAAGGCGGCGAGATTGTCACCGCCGCCGATGTGGAAAGCGAGCGCCGGCTGGAAGAATTGCTCACCGACCTTGTGCCGGGCTCGGTTGCCGTCGGCGAAGAAGGCTACGCCGCCGATAACAGCGTGATCGATCGGCTTGCCGGCGCGGCGCCGGTGTGGATCCTTGATCCTTTGGACGGCACCCGAAATTTCGCCGAGGGCAAGGAGCGATTTTGCGTCATCGTCGCCTATTGCGTCGGCGGCGTCACCCAGGCCGGATGGATCTTTGATCCGATCGGCGACGATATGATGTACGCCGCAAAGGGCAGGGGCGTGCGCGATGCGAAGGGCGTTCTTATGCTTGGTACGCCGCCGCCGACAACAACGGTGATGCGCGGCTCGGTCGGTAAAAACCGGCGCGAACACCTGGCCGAACGGGGCGATGAGAGCATGCCCCGGGTGATGGTCCGCTACCGCTGCGTCGGCATGGAATATATGGATATGGCGCGCGGGCGTCTGGATTTTGCCGAATACGGAAATTTAAAACCCTGGGATCATGCCGCCGGCCTGTTGTTTCATAAAGAAGCCGGGGGCTTTGCCGCCTTTACCGATGGCGCCGAACCTTATGTGCCGGGGCCCATATCACAGGGGCGTTTTTTAGCCGCGTCCGACCGCAAATCCTGGGATTCCCTCAAAGTCGTGATGAGCATTTAAGCCGCGCCCAGGCTAGCGCAATACCACGGACATCTTCGGCGCTTTATCGAAGACCGAGTTGAGGCGCCAGCCATAGACCATGACGTTGCCTTCTTTGTATGTTTTCTGGGCATTGTGCGAGAGAACCTTGGCATCGGTCTTGATACGGATCACGCCTTTGACGTCGAGGCCCATGGCTTGCAGCCGCTCGCCGTTTTGTTTCGTGATATAGCGGCCGGCCAGGTTGATGACGCCGGTGTCTTTGTTGTAGCTGATCGACAGCATGTTTTCATTGCGCCGGAAAAATGTCACCAGGCGGGAACGGATGATATCGCCCGATTTACTCCAGCTGACTTGAAACGCACCGCCGCGAAAATATTTGGCGGATTTGGTCGAACTGTCGCGTTTAAAATCCCTGACGATCACCTCCGCCTTTTCCTTTTCCTGGAAGGCGTCGAGTTCTTTTTTGCGAATTTTGTCGTACATATTCATATCGACAATGTAGCCGTCGAATTTCATCTTGTAGAGCCCGGTGCGCGACAATTCGATATCGGCGTCGAAACTGCCGGGCAGGTAGCAACCGCCGAGGAGCAGAAGCGCCAGGAGTGGAAATATAACCTTGAACTTGGGGCAGGGCGCCCATCGTTGCAGCATGGCGTTAGTC
>JABMOP010000272.1 GCA_013204125.1 Rhodospirillales bacterium
ATTTCCAGCGCCCCGCGACAGGCGGCGGCGGCGGCGGCCGAGCGCCCCAGCCGCTCCAACGCCGCGCCCTTGGCGCAGAGGGCCTCGCCAAAATCCGGCTTTAATTCGAGCGCCCGGTCCAATGCGACAAGCGCTTCTTCGGCGCGGCCGCTGCGGCCCAACAAAGCGCCGATCGAATAATGGGCGTCGTCAAAATCTGGTTTAAGTTCGGCGGCCCGGCGGTAAGAATTTAGCGCGCCCGCCGCGTCTCCCGCCGCAAGCCTTGCTGCGGCCAAATTGAAATGAAAGGTCGGGCGCGGCTCTTCAATTTCGATGGCGTCTGAAATTAGGTCAATAGCCAGGGCGGCATCGCCTTTTTGCTGGGCGATAAGGCCGAGAAAATGGAGGGCGTCGGCATTGCCGGGGTTTTGATCCAGGACCTGTCTGTAAATCAGGCCGGCTTCGTCCAGCTTTCCCGATTGGTGCAGCCTCAATCCCCGTTCGAGGCTTTTTTTTGTATGCTGCGCTTGGCTCATTTTTTGAAGATATCGCAATTTTTGTGCTTTGCCAAAACAGCCGGCGACCGGTTGGCGCGCACAAAAGACACAAAGAATTCAGGCTTTTTCCTTTGTCGCCGCGGCGCGCTTTTTTTCTGAAGCCAAGAGCTCATCTTTACGCTGCACGCCCCACCGGTATCCGCGCAAGCCCCCATCGGCCCCGATCGCCCGATGACAAGGCACCACAATCGCCGCCGGATTTGCGGCACACGCACCGGCGACGGCGCGTGTCGATTTCGGCGCCTCAAGGTCGCGGGCAATTTGGCTATAGCTGCGGGTCTCGCCCAAGGGGATGTTCCTCAAATAATTCCAGACCTTTGCCTGAAACGCGGTGGCGCGCACATCCAATGGCAAATGGGCGGCAGCGTCCCCGTTGCCATCTAGTTGCCGTTTTAAGACTTCGCATAAGGGCGCAAGCCCGGCATCATCCGAGCGCAATTTGGCGAGCGGAAATTCTGAGCCCAATTCGGCCACCAATTCGGGCCCGGTATCGCCGAAGGCTATTTGGCACACGCCATGTTCGGTGGCCGCGATCAACAAAAATCCAAGAGCGCATTTGTCCGTGGCAAAAAATATTTCAGCGCCCTTGCCGCCCTTGCCATAGCTTGCCGGGGTCATGCCGAGACGCGGCTTGGCAGATTCGTAAAGTCGGCTGGACGATCCAAACCCCGCTTCATAAAGAGCATTTGCGACATTGCCGCCGGCACGAACGGCGATTTTAAAACGTTGCAGGCGCGTGGCTTCGGCATATTCACGGGGTGATACGCCGAGAATTTTCTTAAACGTGCGTTGCAGATGCGAGGGGCTAATCCCCATGTGGCTGCTGAGTTCGGCCAAAGTGGGGGCGCGGTCTTCATAAGCGTTTATGGCGAAGCAAACTTGCCGCGTCATATCAACCGCCTGTGCATCCCCTGATATTGTCGTCGTGTCCATGACTGCCAATGTCGCGCATTTGACGCTTAAAATCTATCCGATCTTTGTTATCCAACGCGCTGTAAGCGTTCGGTATTGCGGTTAAGCCATTCACGCGCGGCATCGGTCCGTACATTGAGCCCGTTCACGACTGCCCAAAATTTAGCGCTGTGATCGAGGTGCACCAAATGCGCCACTTCATGAGCGACGACATAATGCAGAACCCATTCGGGCGCCATAATCAGCCGCCAGGAGAACGACAAACAGCCGGTCGGCGAACAAGAGCCCCAGCGCGAGCGCGTATCGCGCACACTGATACGTTCTATCTTAACGCCGAGGCCGTGCGCCATAAGATAGGCGCGATCAGAAATTTCTGCGCGCGCCATTTTGCGCAACCAATCGTCCAGGCGCCTGGGTAAATATTCGTAGCCGCCGGATACTCGAATTTCCCCATCTTGCCGAAATACGCCGCGCCGGGCTTCGGGAAAATGACGCACCAAATGCGGCTCGTCCAGATAAGGCAATTCGGCGCCCTCCTCAAATAAAACGCGCCCGGGCAAACAACGCAGCCGGTCAACAACCCAATCCGCCTTTTCCGATAAAAGCGCCAACCCTTCGGATTGGCTCGCCCATTTCGGCAGGGTCAGGACAACGCCATCGGTATCTTGGTCAATCCTCAAGATGATCTGGCGCGCCTTGGCGTTGCGCCGATAGCGTATCGGCACCTGCATGCCGTCCAGTTCCATATGTGCCGGTCCTCTAGCCATAGCTCTCATCGGGCCATTCGACGATGTGATCTTCCAAATCCGACGCTGTGGCTTCGGCGATGCAACGCCCGCGCACCGAGGCGCCGGCTTGATGAACGGTTTCAGGATCCCCCGAGACCAACGGGTGCCACCAGTAAAGTTCCCTGCCTTCTTCCAATAAACGGTAGGCGCAGGTCGGCGGCAACCATTTGAGGCTGGAAAGGTTTCGCGGCAATAATTCGACGCAATCTGACACAAGCAAAGTTCGTTGTCGGTAATCGGTACACAGGCAGGAACTCAAATCTAGAAGCCGGCAGGCGACATTGGTGTATGAAATTTCGCCGCTGTCTTGGTCTTCTAATTTATGGAGGCAGCATTTTGCGCAACCGTCGCAGAGGGAATCCCATTCTTCCAGAGACATCTCCGCCAAGCTTTTCTGCTTCCAAAAAGGAATTTCTTCTGCCGCCATGAGACTAAATCTAAGTTCCGTAAATGAAGAAAAACACTACAAATGCTCTTTTATTTTGGCGGCGATTTCATCGGCATCGGCGCCAACGGTGAAGAACGCTTTAAAGGCGCCGTCCAGGCCCATCAGATAGGTGATGGC
>JABMOP010000273.1 GCA_013204125.1 Rhodospirillales bacterium
AGCCACGGTTGGTGTATTTTTTGGCAATCGAAATCACCAGCCTGAGATTGGCCTCGATCATTTCCTTCTTCGCCTTGGCCGCTTCGCGTTCGCCCTTCTGGACGGTCGCAACGATGCGCCGGAATTCGAGAATGGGCAATCCAACTTCATTGGCAATATCGGCAATACCGCCTCGTAAGTCTCTGATATCATTGCGATTATTTTTTACGTAGTCTTTCCAACCCTTACCGGTCAGCCGGCTTACCCGGTTGCTCCAATTGGGGTCCAGCTCATTACCGTAATATTGTTCAAGAAATTCGGGCCGCTTCACTTTGGACGATACCGCCAAGCGCAGAAGCCGACCTTCGAGGCCGATCAGCTTGCGGTTCATGTCATACATATGGCCGACCAGATATTCGATCCGGTTGTTGTTAAGATGGATGCCTTCCATCGCCTCGACCAATTCATGACGCAGTTTCTCGAAGCGTTTTTCCGTTGCCTGCGTTAATTTTTCGCCCGCACGAATGCTGGCCAACCGCTTATCGTTGGCGCGGTGCATCTTTGAATAGGTCTTTTTGAGGACGTCGAACTTACTTAAGATACGCGGCAACAAGGTCTGTTCCATAACCGCCAATGAAACGGTGTTTTCGTCGTCATCGTCATCGTCGTCATCGCTGGATTCAGAGGCGCCGTCTTCCTTCTTTCCGCTTTCGCCCACCGCGCCTTCATTACCGGCGCCGGCCTTCCTGGCCTTGGCCGCGGCTTCTTCCTCATCATCTTTTTTTTCGTCGGCTTCGACCTTGGCGCGCCCGGCTTCCTTGGCAAGCTTGACGGCTTCCAATTCTTCCGGGGATTCGTCGCCGGTTTTGGGGCCGGAATAGGTGGCGTCCAGATCAATAATATCGCGCAGCAGCATCAGGCCTTCGTCCAAGGCATCGCGCCATTGCAAAAGCGAGCGGATGGTCATGGGGCTTTCGGCGATGCCGCCGATCATCATTTCGCGGCCGGCTTCGATGCGTTTGGCGATGGCAATTTCGCCTTCGCGCGACAGCAATTCAACGCTGCCCATTTCACGTAAATACATGCGCACCGGATCGTCTGAACGGCCGGCGTCTTCGCTCACATTACCGACTACGGTTTCTTTTTCGCTCTCAGAACTCTCTTCGGCAGCGTCTTCGGCATCTTCATTTTCGACCACATTGATACCGGCCTCGGACAGCATCGACATGGTATCTTCAATCTGTTCGGACGACACTTGGTCGGGCGGTAAGGCGGCGTTCAACTGATCATAAGTGACGTAGCCGCGCTCTTTGCCGGCGGCCATCATCTTTTTTACTTCGGCGTTTAATTTATCGAGAAGAGGCGCATCGGAAGCTTCGCCCTTGGTACGTTCTTTTTCCGCCGTTGCATTTGCTTTAGTAGCCATGAATAAACCCCAAACCTTAAATTTGATTTCCGGAAGCACGCCTCAGCGCACTTCCACCTCCGAGGCCCCGCCTGCATCCTTAAAAATGCCGGCCGGTCCCCAAACTTATCCCTGGTTGAACCCTAAGTTGAAAATTACGCAGCGGTGTCCGTTTTGGATTTACGCAACATTTCTACCGGTCCAGCATCTTCGTCCATCGTCGATACCTGAACCTTCAGCGTCTTCAACGTCTCGAACGTCTCGCGCGTGGGCTCAGCCTTAAGACGTGCTTCTACCGCGCGAATTTCTTCAAGCAGTTGGGTACGCCTGTAGAGCCGATAAAGTTGTTCCCAACCTTTCTCGGCATCGGTCGATGGTTGATCTGGTCGGGCAAATCGTGCGTGGTCATAGACCCGTCGGCTCAAAAGGCCGTCCAATGCATCGCCAAAGCCAGCTTCATACAGATGGTTCTTTAGCGCCTCAGAGTCAAGGCCTTCGGCGTTCGAAACCGCCTTTAATACTTCCTGGCGCATTTTGTCGAGCGCCGGCGACAAAAAGCTGGTCGAACCAAGATTGTCATCCACACGGTCCAATATTTCGGGATGGGTAATAACGGTGGCCATCAATATCTCTTCCTGCAGCCCCGCTGCATTGACGCGCTCAGAGGCGCCGGAGCGCGGCGCCAGTTGCGACGAGGCCGGTGCATTTGAATATTTCCCGCCGGAATGAGCCCAAGGTTTAGCGCCGGAACTCGCCTTTCGGGAACGGTTATATTCTTGCCAGATACGGTCTTTGAGGCTGGTGAAATAATGGCGGCGCACCACTTCGTCTTCGATGCGCCCGGTCAATTGACGAAAACGCTGTTCCAGGCCGGCGCGCTCTTCGGGTCGCTCCAAACGGGTCCCCTGCCGCTCCATCTGCCACAATGTATCGGAAAGGCCGGGCGCGCCGGGAAATAAATCGGTGATCGCCTGGGGGCCGCCGGCGCGGATCAAATCGTCCGGATCTGTGCCTTCGGGCAAGGAAATGAATTTAAGTCCGTATCCGGGTTTCAAAATCGGCAAGGCCCGTTCGGCGGC
>JABMOP010000274.1 GCA_013204125.1 Rhodospirillales bacterium
ATGCAGGCCATCCACATGGCTGCCGGCGCAATCCAGATGGAGGCCGGCGAGGCATTTATCTGCGCCGGTGTAGAATCGATGTCGCGCGTTCCGATGACCGGTTTCAACCCGATGCCCCATTCGGGCCTCTATGAACGCTATCCCGCGGCCTATATGGGTATGGGAGAAACGGCGGAGAATCTCGCCAAAAAATATAGCATCGACCGCGAACATCAAGATGCCTTCGCCGCCGAAAGCCAGCGCAAAGCCGCCGACGCCCAAAAGTCGGGCCGGTTGAACGATGAAATTGTCCCTGTTACCGCCAAATCCGGCCAGGTGGTGGCGGATGGCTGTATTCGGGGTGATACGACCATCGAGACGTTGGGCGGCCTCAAACCAGCCTTTAGCGAAACCGGCACGGTCACCGCCGGCACTTCGTCCCCGCTGACCGATGGTGCTGCGGCGGTTCTGGTGACGACGGAAGAATTCGCCGAGAAGAGCGGGTTGGAGCCTCTTGCCCGGATCAAATCCATTGCTGTTGCCGGCTGCGCTCCGGAAATTATGGGCATTGGACCGGTCAACTCGTCCCGCAAAGCGCTGAGCCGCGCCGGCATCACAGCCGGAGATTTGGATGTCATCGAGCTGAACGAGGCCTTTGCCAGCCAATCGCTGGCCTCAATCCACGACCTGGAACTGGACGTCTCGAAAATCAATATAGACGGCGGCGCCATCGCCCTTGGGCATCCCTTGGGCGCCACCGGCGCGCGCATCACAGGCAAGGCAGCCCAAATTCTGAAACGCCAAGGCGGCCGCTACGCGCTCGCCACCCAATGCATCGGCGGTGGCCAGGGCATTGCCACGGTTCTGGAGTCCCTTTGATGAGCGGCATTGAAAAAATCTGCGTCATCGGCGCCGGTGTCATGGGGGCTGGCATCGCCGCTCAGGCCGCCAATGGAGGAAGCGACGTCGTCTTGTTGGACGTCGTGCCGGGCGCCGCCCAAACGGCAATCAATAAAATGATGAAGACTGAACCGGCGCCGTTCATGCACGCGAAAATGGCGCGGCGAATTACGCCCGGAACGACGGCAGACGACCTCGCTCTTATCAAGGATTGCGACTGGGTCATAGAGGCGATCATCGAAAAGCCGGATATCAAACAAGATCTCTACCGGGCCGTTGCGCCTTACCTAAAGCCGGACGCGGTGCTCAGCTCCAACACCTCGACGCTGCCTTTGAAGGTGCTCACCGAAGGCATGACGGATAATCTGAGGCGGCGTTTCATGATCACTCATTTTTTTAATCCGCCGCGATATATGCGGCTGATGGAAATTGTCAGCGCGCCGGAAACCGATGCCGCCATGGTTAAGCGGATCGGTGAATTTTCCGACGCGGCCTTGGGTAAAAGCGTGGTTGCGGCAAAGGATACACCGGGTTTTATCGCCAACCGCATCGGCACTTTCTGGCTTCAAGCAGCGGTCACCAATGCTTATTCTCAAGGCATCGGGGTGGAGCAGGCAGACGCAGTATTGGGACAGCCCGCAGGTATTCCCCGGACTGGAATATTTGGGCTTCTTGATCTGGTTGGCCTTGACCTGATGCCGCATATTTTATCGAGTTTTGAGACGGCTTTGGCCGATGACGATCCCTTCCACGCCTTAGGGAAGGCACCTGATTTGCTCGGTCAAATGATCGCCGACGGCTATACCGGGCGGAAGGGGAAGGGTGGCTTCTATCGTCTCAACACAGCGGGCGGTGAACAGGTCAAGGAAGTCATTAATTTGCAAACCGGTGACTATGCCCCCGCCCAACGTCCGAAACCGGCAGCCGCGTTGGTTTCCAAAAAGGGTGGCTTGCGGGCAACGCTGGATCATGACAGTGCCGAGGGCCGCTATGCCCGTTCGGTCTTTATTTCGACATTGGCCTATGCGGCGGCGTTGGTGCCGGAAATTGCCGATGATCCAGATGCCGTCGATCGGGCGATGTGCCTTGGGTATAACTGGAAGCTCGGCCCGTTCGCGCTGATCGATCAGCTTGGCCCGGCTTGGCTTGCCAAAGCATTAGAAAATGAAGGCCGTGCCGTTCCGCCGTTACTGGCCGCCTCCGGAGAAAACCCCTTCTATCGAACCCATGAGGGGCGGCTGCAACAATTCACCGGCGGCGGGTACGAGAATATCGAGCGTCCAGCGGGCGTTTTGTTGCTCGAAGATATTAAGCGTTCAAGCCGGCCGATCGCCAAAAATATGTCGGCCAGCCTGTGGGATATTGGCGACGGCGTCGCTTGTCTTGAGTTCACGTCGAAGATGAATTCCTTAAATCTATTTACCATGTCGATGATCGATAAGGCGGTTCGGGAACTCCCGGGGCGCGGCTTCAAGGCCATGGTGATCCATAATGAAGGCGATAATTTTTCCGTCGGAGCCAACATCGCGATGTTGCTCTATGGAGCCAAGTTGAGGCTCTGGCCGTTTGTTCGCTGGGTCCTCAAGCGCGGTCAGGATACGTTTCAGGGCATGCGCTTTGCGCCCTTTCCTGTTATCGGCGCGCCGTCCGGTATGGCGCTCGGCGGGGGCTGCGAGGTGCTTCTCCATTGTGATGCCATCGAGGCTCATGCGGAAACATATATGGGCCTCGTCGAAGCCGGTGTCGGTATTGTTCCGGGATGGGGGGGATGTAAGGAATTGCTCGGCCGTTGGACGGTGAGCAAAGATCGTCCTGGCGGACCGATGCCGCCGGTGATGAAAGCCTTCGAAACCATCGCGATGGCGCAAGTTGCAAAATCGGCGATAGAAGCCAAGGATTTTCTATTTCTCCGCCCCGGCGACGGAATCGTCATGAACCGAGACCGGGTATTGGCATCCGCAAAGGCGCGCGCCCTCGAAATGGCGAAGGACTATACGCCGCCGGAACCTGTCGAACTACGCCTGCCGGGGCCAACCGGGCAGACGGCCCTCGATCTTGGCGCCAGGGATTTTATGAACAAAGGCGTCGCCTCGGCGCATGATGGTATCATCGCTCACGAGTTGGCTTTCGTGCTCAGCGGCGGCGATACCGATGCGCTGGATGTGATTTCCGAAGATCGAGTGCTGCGGCTTGAACGCGATGCAGTTCTCAAACTCGCGCACACAAAAAAGACCCGTGCCCGGGTCGAATACACGCTTAAAAATGGAAAGCCTCTACGAAACTGAGGCGGAGAGTAGATATGACTACATCATCAATAATCCTCTATCTGATCGTCGCTGGATTAATAGCTTTGTTTTTTATTCCGGCCCTAAGACGACCCTTCCTTTCAGCCCCGATCATGAAGATGGTAGGGCGCGCCTTACCAACCATGGGAGAAACCGAACGGATCGCGCTTGAAGCTGGAACCGTTTGGTGGGACGGCGATCTATTTTCCGGCAAGCCCGATTGGCGAAAATTGCTCGACTTCGAGATCAAACCCCTGACGGCGGAAGAGCAAGCTTTCCTCGACGGTCCAACGCAAAAACTTTGCGCCATGCTCGATGATTGGGAAATCACCCAGACACGCAACCTGCCGCCGGAAATATGGGATTTTATCAAAGATAACGGCTTTTTCGGAATAATCATTCCGACGCGGTATGGCGGTCTCGGATATTCTGCGCACGCGCATTCGGCGGTGGTCACAAAACTATCGAGCCGCAGTGTCGTTGCCGCCGTCACGGTAATGGTGCCGAACTCGTTGGGTCCCGGCGAATTATTGCTGCATTACGGCACCGACGAACAGAAAGATTACTATCTGCCGCGTCTCGCCAGCGGCACGGATATACCTTGCTTTGCCCTGACCGAACCGGGCGCCGGCAGCGACGCCGCCAACGGCCAAAGCCGCGGCATCGTTTGTAAGGGAATGTGGGACGGCGCTGAAATTACCGGCATACGTCTGACCTTCAATAAACGATATATCACGCTCGCCCCGGTGGCCGGCCTCGTCGGTCTTTCTTTCCGGCTGGAAGATCCCGATCATATGTTGGGCGAGGTTGAAGACATTGGCATAACTTGCGCCCTTCTTCCCCGCGCGACGCCGGGAATGATTTTGGGCAACCACCATGATCCGATGGGCGTGCCATTTCAAAATGGGCCTGTTTCCGGAAATGACGTCTTTGTGCCATTGGATTACATCATCGGCGGTGTTGAAGGCGCGGGAAACGGCTGGCGCATGCTGATGGAATCATTGGCCGCCGGGCGCAGCATATCTCTGCCTTCGCAATCTGTCGGCGCCGCCGAGCTTGCGGCCCGGGCGACCAGTGCCTATGCGTCGGTGCGCGAACAATTTGGGTTGCCGATTGCCAAATTCGAAGGTGTGCGCGAACGCTTGGCCCGCATTGCCGGCCATGCC
>JABMOP010000023.1 GCA_013204125.1 Rhodospirillales bacterium
GCCGTTTGCCAAGAACCCGGATGCCACACCATATTCGAAGAGGCGTCACCGACATTTAAAATGCGTTTTATGTACATGGCGGGTTACACCGACGAGGCCGCGTTCGATGAATTTATCAAAGGCTTTGATCTTCGCACCATCGCCGGCGAAATCACATCAATGGTGCTGACCATTGGCGGCAGTGACGATGAATTAAGCCCGATCAAGCATAGTTATGATCTGATGGAGCGCATATCCGCGCCTAAAAAATTAGTTGTCTATGAAGGCGCGCGCCATGGGCTATGGCAGGCAACATCGGTGTCGGCGGGCCTTAACCCGCACACCCTGGCCGCCGATTGGCTCGCCGACCGGCTGGTCGATGGTAAACCCATGAAATCGGAATTGGTCCATGTGGACCCGATGGGCCGCCAAACGGTGACGGAATATTGACGCGGTGTTTTTATTCCGCCGCCATTCCGCCGGCGTAAACTTCGAACAAGGCGGTTGATAGGTAGCGTTCGGCGAATGAAGGTAGGATAGCGACGATCAGCTTGCCTTCCATTTCCGGGCGCTGGCCGATTTCGATTGCCGCAGCGATGGCGGCGCCCGATGAAATACCGACCGGAAGACCTTCCAATTCTGCGGCGCGCTGGGCGGTGGAAAACGATGAATGATTGGAAATGGTAATCACTTCGTCGATGATTTCGGTATTAAGGTTTTCCGGAATAAAGCCGGCGCCGATCCCTTGAATTCGGTGTGAGCCGGCAAGTCCACCCGATATCACGGCGCTGTCTTCGGGTTCCACTGCAAATACTTGAAATTCGGGTTTGCGCGCTTTGTTCACTTCGGCGACGCCGGTCAGGGTTCCGCCGGTGCCGACGCCGGCAACGAGCGCATCAATTTTCCCATCGGTATCCCTCCAGATTTCTTCGGCGGTGGTTTGGCGGTGGATTTCTGGATTGGCCGGGTTGGAAAATTGCTGCGGCATGAATGCGCCCGGGGTTTTCTTCAATAATTTATCGGCTTCTTCGATGGCGCCGGGCATACCGCGTTCGGGTGCCGTGAATATAATTTCGGCGCCCAGATGCAAAAGCAACTTGCGCCTTTCATCCGATACGCTTTCGGGGATCGTCAGGATCAAGCGGTAGCCTTTGGAAGCGCAGATGAAGGCGAGTGCAATGCCGGTATTGCCAGATGTAGGCTCGATCACCGTCGCGCCGGGTTTCAATTGGCCATCTTTTTCGGCGGCTTCGATCATGGCGATGCCGATGCGGTCTTTGACCGATGACAAAGGATTGAAAAATTCGCATTTGCCGACGATATCGGCTTTGCAGTTTGCTTCTTGCGGCAGGCGATTGAGGCGCACAAGCGGCGTTGCGCCAATGGTGCCAATAATATTGTCGTAAATTTTGCCCCGAAAACTACCGCCGGGTTTCGCCTTGTTCGCCATTTCACAGCCCTGCCGTTGATAAGTTTGATTTTAATTTAATTACGCATTACGAGTGAATAAATTGTCGATTTGCACAACTTACCGAAACAGCGTAGCATACTTTCTGTTTTAGTAAAATAGAAAGTAACAAATTGGTCTCAACCATGGATATGCCGATTAATACCGATGAAATGGAACAAAACGCTGAAAAAGCTGCGGCGTTTTTGAAATCCATTGCCCATCGGCACCGGCTTTTGGTTCTCTGCAATCTTATGGGGGGCGATATGACCGCCGGTGAATTGGGGGAGACGTTAAAAGTTCGCCCGGCCAATATGTCTCAGCATTTAAGCTGGCTGAAGAAAGAAGGGCTGGTCGCGTCCCGCCGCGAAGGAACAACGGTGCATTATAGCCTTTCCGACAAAGACGTAACGCCGTTTATTTCGACGCTTTATGAAATGTTCTGCGGCGGGGATAAGCCGAGCTAGTCCACCGCTGCTAAATCATTAAGCCGTTTTTTTAATCAGATAGGTATAGACGCCGTTGGCTTCGCCGCTTTCCACCAACTCGTTGCCGGTGGTCCGGCAAAATGCGGCAAAGTCCGCAACCGATCCAGGATCGGTGGCTTCGATACGAAGTTCGTCGCCGGCAGACAATTCCTTGATGGCTTTCTTGGCTTTAACAATCGGCATCGGGCAATTGAGGCCCTTGGTATCGAGTTCGGTCACCATATTTTTATCCCCAAAACTTAATTTAAATAAACAGGTTGATATCGGATTTCAGCGCCGTTTCCATATAAGTGGCGGCGCCGCCAATTTCGATCCCGTCCATAAGTTGATCTTTTTCCAATTCGAATAGGCCCATGGTCATCTGGCAGCCGATGAGGGTGATATCTTGTTCAACCGCTGTTGCGCGCAATTCTTCGATCGAGGCCACGCCTTTTTTCTTAATCAGGTTGCGCATCATGGTCGTCGCCATGGCATCTGCACCGGGCAGGGCCGACACGATGTTCGGCATGGTCATATGCATCCCCATCATCGGCATTTCCATACCCGGATTGCCGAGGGTCGAAATTTGAAGATGATCCATCTTCTTTTTAAGAAGCTGCAAACCGTAGAACGTAAAGAACATCGAAACTTTAACGTCCATGGCCGCGGCCGTGGTGGCCAAGATAAAGGGCGGGTAAGCCCAATCCAAGGTCCCCTTGGTAACGATGATGGACATGGACTTGGCATTTTCCACTGCGTTTTCTTCCATTATCAAATCTCCATTTCGTAAAGCTGTAAAAAACCGTACGGCGTTATGAGCGGGGCAGATTAATAAATCAACTTAAAATGAGCCTACCGTCGGGCGTCACATCACATGACTCGCCATTCTTGGCGATTATTGCTATTAAAACTGGGCTAATCCTACAGAAACTTAATTGCCCTTTCAACAAATATAAATTGTAAAATACCCTCATCCGATGGCTAATTTGGCTAATTTCCCAGGAAAACGGGGGATGGCTGTAGCCGCAGATTTCGGATCAAGATATTGTGAAGATCAGGTCCGGCGGCAGCCAGTGTTTACCAAGGCATCCAATAAGGAACGGCATGCGCGAATTATCCAGGCGTCAGTTGGGCAAGTTGTCGGCGGGGCTCGCCGTCGTTGGTGCGGCCTCGTTGGTCGGCGGTGGCCAAGTCGCCGGGCAAAATTCCGGGTTAAGCCGCCCGCCTAAACTTCCCCGGATGTTGGCAAAAGCCGAGATCCCTCAGTCCAGGTATCCAAGGGTCGTCATTGTCGGCGGCGGTTGGTCCGGGCTGACCATTGCCCGTCAATTGAAGCGCCTGGGTGTCCCGTTAGATGTGCTCCTGGTCGAAAAAAGGGAAGTCTTTTTCTCGCATTTACAGGCCAATCTTTGGCTCGGCGGGCTGGTGGAACTAGACCACCTGACCCATAGTTTCTTAGATGCGGCAAAGCTTGCAGGTTACGTCTATTTCAATGCGGCGCTGGTGGATATTGATCGCACCAGCCGCCGCGCCTACACCGACCAGGGCTATATCGACTATGATTACCTGGTTTTGGCGCCGGGCATTGATTACGACTACGGCTCGTTCGGCGTTAAAGATGCCGGCGCTGAGCAATTTCTGCGCGCCCATTATCCGGCGGGGTTCAAATCCGGGTCCGAACATCTCAGCCTGAAGCGAAAATTGGACGAATTCAAAGGCGGAATTTTTGTGCTGACCGCGCCGCCCGGCATTTATCGGTGCGCAGCTTCGCCCTATGAGCGCGCCAGCATTATCGCCGCCCGGTTTAAACGGGATGGGATCAAAGGCAAGGTCGTGCTCATCGATCCCCGCGATCAGCCGGCGGTCAATGGCGATGGATTTCTCGCCGCCTTCGAAAATTTGTATAGGGATCATCTTGAATATATGCCTTCGGTGGTGATCAAGGGCGTCGATCCGATAAAGAAAACCGTCTCGACCGATTTTGATGATATCCAATTCACGGACGCCGCCATCTATCCTCGCGTGCGGGCTGCAAAAATGATTGAAGCGTTTGGCCTTGCCGATAAGGCGAGCCAGCAGAAGGAAGGCGCCATCGATCCGTTCAACTACAATGTTATCGGCGATGAGCGCGTTTATATCACCGGCGATTGCCGGCCGATGCCGTTTTCCAAAAGTGCCAGCGTAGCGGTATCCGAAGGCGCCCATGTGGCCCGCGTGATCGCGGCCAACGCAGAGGGCAAAGCCGCCAAATGGGCAACACCGGAATCCCGCTGTTACTCCGTCGTAGGACTAAAGCCCGAACAAGCGCTGTTGTCGTTGTCTTATTACCGTTTCGATAAGGCCACAAAGCAATGGGAATTTGCGCCTAATTCCAGTTCCGACAACACGCGCTCCGAAAAACTGGCGCGCGATAATCACAAATGGGGCGCCGGCGCCTTTAAAGAGTTGTTTGGCTAATCAAAATTCCGTTATCGTCCGATTCGC
Organism: Rhodospirillales bacterium; assembly: GCA_013204125.1. GTDB lineage: Bacteria > Pseudomonadota > Alphaproteobacteria > Rhodospirillales > UBA2165 > JABMOP01. The sequence goes on from JABMOP010000023.1 coordinate 4,378, forward strand.
CAGTTACAATTACGGGTATTTTTGTGTAGAATATCGGCGTAAGAGGAGAAAGACACATGATCGCCCGTTTTCTTTCCATCTCGATGATTTTGTTCGCTGCGGCGTTTCTGATACCCGGTGAAGTTTACGCCGGCGCCGGCTCCGTGCAATTGCCGAAGGCGAAAGTTGGCGAGGACGGGCTTCACAAGCAAGATTGGTTTGCAGATAGTTTCCTCGATTTAAAAGAAGATGTGGCGGAAGCCAAAGCTGCAAACAAACGCTTGGTTTTTATCTGGGAACAAAAGGGCTGCCCCTATTGCGAGCGCACCCATGATATAAATTTCCGCATCCCCAAAATCGTCGATTATATCAAAGCCAATTTTACGGTGATCCAATTGAACATGTGGGGGAGCCGCGAAGTCACCGATTTTGACGGCAAGATATCCACCGAAAAAGAATTGGCCCAAAAATGGGCTATCCGCTTTACGCCGACGGTCCAGTTTTTCCCGGGCGATCTGAAAGAGATCGGCAATAAAAATGGCCAAGAGGCGGAACTTTTACGCGTGCCCGGCTATTTCAAACCGTTTCATTTTTATATGCTATTCCAATATGTCTCTACCGAAGCCTATAAGGCCGAGCCGAATTTTCAACGTTATTTAATCGCTGAGGGCACAAAATTGCGCGATAAAGGCGTCGATATGGATAAGCAGCTTTGGGCGGATGAGCTTTTATTCGATTAGCGGCGCGGCTATCCGATCTGCGTGAAGATATCGAAATGTTCCAAAAGCCAATTGGAAATTTCGCGGATGTCGCCGGTGAATATGATGATGCCGGTGGCGATCAGAAGCGCGCCGACGCTAAGTTCCACTTTATGCATATGGCGGCGAAAGCGTTTCATGAAATTCATGAACGGGCCGACCGCAAAGGCGGCGATCAGGAACGGAATACCCATGCCGGCGGCATAGACGGTCAGCAAGGAAACACCGTAAGCCACTGAATTGCCCGATGCCGCGACCATCAGGACCGATGCTAATATGGGTCCGACGCAGGGGGTCCAGCCGAATGCGAAAGCCAGCCCCAGAATGTAGGATCCAATCAGACCCGCCGGTTTTTTTTCCAAATGCAGACGTTTTTCGAAGTTCAGGAATTTAAGCCGGAACACGCCCATAAAATGCAGCCCGAAGATGACGATGACGACACCGGCGATCTGTCCTAAAATGATGGAGTTTTTCGCTAAGACATTACTGACCGCCGTCGCCGTGGCGCCGAGCGCAATAAAAACGGTTGAAAACCCAAAGACAAAGGCGATGGCGGATTTGAATACGCGCCGCTTTGTCGCCGCATCGATGCCATCATCATCGGTTAATTGGTCGAGCGAGGCGCCGCCCAGAAAGCTGATATAGGCCGGGATGAGCGGCAGAACGCAGGGCGAAGCGAAGCTCAGCACACCGGCGATCAACGCACCGAAATACGATATTTCAACGAGTTCCATATTCTTTCCCCTCCGGCCCTAAGCGCCGACGATTTTAATGGAACGATTTTCCGGAATGTTTACAACTTTTTTGCGCTGGATATAGGTACTCACCAGATCATAGACCGGCGGCCCTTTGGTTGCCGGGTTGACCGATGCCCAGCCGCCGACAATGTATTTTTTGGAGGCGTCAATAAGTTCGCCGGATTTCAGCAATGTCATTTCGGAAATGCGGGCGCCAATTTTTTTGCCGATATCGATCCGGTATCCCATGCCGCCAACGCGCACCATATCGCCGCCCTGCTGGAAATAGGGGTCGGGATTGAACAAATTATCGGCGACGTCTTCCAAAATATCTTTCAGTTGCTGGCCGCTGAATTCCAGGCGGTAGGTTTTCGGAAAGGTGATGGCGGTCTGCGAATAGACTTCCTCGACGCGGATGTCTTGTCCCGGTAATAATGTCGCACCCCACCGAAAGCCCGGCGACAGCGCGATTTGGGTGTCGCGTTCTTCTAAGATGGCGTCGCAGATCAAATCGTCGAAGGTGCCGTTGAAATTGCCGCGCCGGTAGAGAAGGCCTTCGGTCTTGCCGAGCACGCGGCTCACTTCCTTTTCGAACGGCGCACGTACTTTTTTGATGACCGCCGCGATTTTCGGATCGGGCTTGATGACATCGGAGAAAACCGGCATCAATTTGAAATTATATTTTGTTACTTTTTTATTCTTCACTTCGAGATCGAGCCGGCCGAGGAATTTTCCGTGCGATCCGGTGGCGATCAAAAGCGTATCTTTGACGCGGATCACCGATGGTATCGCATCGTGGGTGTGGCCGGTTAAAATGACATCGATGCCTTTGACGCGCGACGCCAATTTGCGGTCGACATCAAACCCGTTATGGCTGGCCAGAACAACCAGATCGGCGCCCGCGGCTTGGACCTTGGCGACCCGTTCGCGGATTTTATCTTCGCGGATGCCGAACGACCATTCGGGGATCAGGTAGCGCGGGTTGGCGATCGGCGTATAGGGAAACGCTTGGCCGATCATGGCGATTTTAATGCCGCCGCGTTCGAAATATTTGATGTCTTTAAAGACCGGTTCTTCCCATTCGGTGTCGACGACATTGCCGGCGAGGAACGGAAAATTCAATTTCCCTATCAGCTCTTTTACGCGTTCGGCGCCGTAGGTGAATTCCCAATGGGCGGTCATCAGATCGACGCCGAGGGCATTCATAACCTCAACCATGTCGTCGCCGCGGGTTTTAAGCGCGGAGTAGGAGCCTTGCCAAGTATCGCCGCAATCAACCAGCAAGGTGTTCGATGGCCGCTCTGCGCGGACGGCGTTGATCAATGTCGCCATATGGGCGAAACCGCCGATTTTTCCATAAGCCTGCGATAAGGCAACGAAATCATGGCTGGAAAAGGCGCTGGCTTCGGCGCTGCCGGCTTCAATTTTAAAAGCCTTCAGCATGGCTTTGCCGGTAATGTGCGGCGGCAAACCGGTGGCGTTTCCGACCCCGATATTGATCGACGGCTCCCTGAAATGAAGGGGTACCAATTGGGCGTGGCAATCGGCAAAATTAAGCAAGGTTACCTGGCCGACCGTATCGAATTCCAAAATTTTTTCTTGGGTCAATGATTGGCGGGCGGCCGCCAGCGACATATTGCTGCCGCCCAGCATGGCTGCGGCGGCGGCTGAGATTTGCAGAAAATCACGACGCGTGATCATGGCGTTCCATCACCAAAATTAAAGTACAATATTTTTTAGGATAAGGAAAAAAGGCGGTAGCCGAAAGCGCTACCGCCTTAATTGTCGATCACTTAATTGCGAACGGAAGGTGTTTCCCACTTCAGTCCGGCCGAACGCCACATCATGTAGAGTTCGAGATTGGTATATTCTTCCGAGCCTCGTTTGTAAGGTTCAGCGCGGATGTTTTTGTTGCAACCAATGAAGCGGCGATGGAGAGAGCCCATTTTTTGCCATTTCATCCGGTATGTCGGGAAACCGTTTACGTGGGCTTCGGAAAGGACATTGGAGCGTGCCATATTGCCGGCATTGGCGTCGTGGCAACTCGCGCACGCCAAATCCATGAGACCGCGCTTTTGTTCGAAAAACGCCTTACCCTTGGCAAAGAACGGTGCCGCCGCACCGTCGATCTTGACATTAACCGGCATGCCGCGCGATTGCAGATTGATATAGGCGGTCATACCCATCATCTCGTCGGATTCCCATTTCCACGGTTTGGCGCCCATGCGCTTTTCGCGCTCGGCGTTAATGACATGGGGGAGGGACACCATCTTCTTAGATGCGGCATCATATTTAGGATATTTGTTGCTGACGCCCTTGAACTTGGCGATGTCATGACAGGACATGCAAGCCTTGCCGGCCTTGCCTTCGACCTTGTTCCAAGCGCCTTCGCCGGTATCGATCCAAACGAACCCAGGATTGGCGAAATCGTCATCCTGCATATCGCGGGTTTGCGCCGTCATATAGACATATCCGCTGGATTTATCGCCGGCTATTTTGGCAGCATTACGCGGATCGGCGGCACGCTTTTCCGCCTGACCCATTTCACCCTTATTTTCGGCAGTACAGCCGACCAGGACCAGGGCGGCGAACGCCAATATTAAATTACGAATTTTCATTTTATCAGTCTCCTTTAGCCTCCCAAGGCTAATTGACGCTAATGCTTTTGCTGGTTTTGACCGATTGACCCTTATCGTCCGTCCAAACAAAATTGAACGTCCCGCTTTCGGTCACGCGCGCCGAAAATGCGAAATAAGGGTTCGCCGAAATAGCTGGGTGTAAATCTGCCGTCACAACCGGTTTTCCATTAAACGTGACGGCCACCTTGTTGATAATGAAGCGCGGGATTTTATTTCCCTTACTGTCTTTGCGTTGCCCGGTTTCCATTTTGTGAGGAATCAAGGTTTTGATTTCAATAATCGCGCCTTTATTGACGCTTTTGGGAACTTTTACTCTAGGTTTTTTAGCCATGTTTATTACTCCTTACCCCAATTAGCCGCCGCAGCCGCCGA
>JABMOP010000275.1 GCA_013204125.1 Rhodospirillales bacterium
AGCATTAATTGAAAATTTGGGACAGTCTGTAGTATTTTAGCCATGACAGAAAACTCCAAATATCAAAAAGACGAAAAATTTACGACGGCCGTAAAGAACCTTCTTAAAACACCCCCAAAACCACATAAGCACGTTAAGAAATCGGAATCGGAAATGAGGCCGGATAAAGACTAACGCCGACCTCGCGAATTGACCCAACTAGGTCCACCTTGGTTGTGCGCTGTTATACGGCCTTGTTGTTGGAAATAGCGTTCTGAGGGTTCTTGTTTTTCGCATTTTGGACATTTGAATATTTCGTTGTCATGCTCAGCGTGCCGCCCAACGCTGAGCATAATTTGTGGCGGGAAAGTACATTGGCAAAGTTTGTAGCCTAAAGCCTTGGCAAGTTCGGCCTCGCTGGCTGCTAATGCTCGTTCCGCCTGGTTAATCTGCTCTTGGGCCTTGTCTGCCTCTGCACCAGCGGGCAAGAGGTCTTTGATACCCCGAAGAATGTCGAGTACATGTTTACCATTCTGCAAAAATTCGAAGATTGCGTTTGTGTCATCCATAACCAAAGACCCCGTATTAGAAATTGGGTTTGCTCAAAATCTGATACAATCTTATGTAGCACAAGGCGGGGATGTGGAGTCGATATTTTCTGCGTTTATTGGGCTTGTACACGCACGCAACGAAGTGGTTGGTCGCGACTGCCTCATTGCGCTTGATCGCTATATCAGCAAGAACGATTCAACAATCTTTTAATGGCTGTGGCGTATGAGGGAGTTTTTCTAGGCTTGCGCCCCGTTATCAGGCCGCCGATAGGTCAAACGCTTGCCTGATATACCTTTGAGAGCATTATGGGTGCGCTCCCAAACGGAAATCTTACGGTTGTGATTGCGGAAATCGAATTCAGCCAGATAACGGTGTAAATGCTGTTCGCCGCAGTGCTGGTAGATGCCCTTCATGCCGCGTTTGGAGATCGAGAAAAAAAACCTTCAATGGTGCTCGTGGTATCGGCTACCAATCGGTCGCGCTCCGTCTTAATTTTCTGCTAATCCCTCGATAAATCAAAATTTCCTTGACTTTCACCTTGAATATGGATTATATTTCCATAATATCATCAAAATGGTATATTAATCGAGAATGAGAGGGGCTGGAAAGCATTTTTCTTGATTTATTTGTATCAAAATGATACATATTGGGAATGTCGAATGTGACTCCATTCCCCCGCCCAATCCATTGGGAAAAGGTGAGGAGCGATGATGCCAAGCGCATCATCAACGAATGGTCGCAAGATGATGACAAGATAATTTATACCAACCACGTCCTTGAAAGAATGGAGCAACGCGGCTTAACGAGGGCCGATGTAAAGCGGGTTTTATTGACTGGTCATGTTTCCACCCAGCCAAAGAAGGATGAGCTCGGAAATTGGGTGGCAATTATTGAACGTGAAATATCAGGCGGGCGTGATGCTGGAGTAGTAACGGCGATGATGAACGAAGACGAAAAATTAGTACTCATTACAGTCGAATGGATGGATATAAAATGACCTACCATTATAAATCTTGCGGGCTTGATTACGTCTATCTCCTGAACGGGTATGAGGAGAAGGAAACGCCCTACGGGTCCGGCGTGTCGTTCCGCGCGGCGGACAAATTGGATAATGTTTTGGCGTCAATGGTTGTTGCGACACCCGGGCGGTTGCGCGGGCAAGAGGTTCGGTTTATCCGATCCATGCTTGATCTTTCCCAGAAGCAATTAGCCGATCGTTTGGGCGTCAGCAGGGTGACCGTCGCCAGATGGGAAGGAAAATCTTCGACGCCAATTCCGGGCGCGGCGGACAGATTGTTACGCATGATCTACGCGATAGAAATGTTTACCGCCGATGGGGTAGAGCACGTTTACAGTATGTTGACGGAAATCAGCGGGCCTTTGCCGGAGCGCATGGAAATGGTCTATGCGGCGGCTTCTTCTGAAGAAGAACCAGAATTGTTTGATAATAATGGCGGCGGTCCGACCTGGACAAAAAAGGCGGCCTGACAATAGCGCCCTTCACGCCCTTTAAGGCTGGAAAAGCACACAAATGCACATAAAAGCACATAAATGCACATGGTTTTGAAAACGGCGCAAAAACTGTCGCAAGGGGCCGCAAGCGGATGGGGGCGCGTAAATCTGCCCTACCAACCCTGGTGCGGCAGAGAATCCAGGGAGAATTTGGCCGGTATTTTTGCCTTAAAAATTCTTGGTCTGCGGCGGGCGCCAGCGGGAAAAGCGGGCTTCGATGGCGCGGACGATGCCGGTCAGCACCAGCGAGATCGCCATGAACAAGATCAGCCCGGCGAACACCACGTCCACCTGGAAGGTGCCCGAGGCGCGCACCATGATGACGCCGATGCCCTTGGACGAGCCGCCGAAAAATTCGGCGACGACGACGCCCAAGACGGCGCGGCCGATGGCGAGACGGAGGCCGGCAATGATGAACGGCAGCGAATTTGGGACAACCACCAGCTTGTTGATTTCCCATTCGTTGGCGCCGTAGGATTTGACCACGTTGATCAAAAGCTTGTCGGCGTTTTTCACCCCTTCATAGGTGTTGATCAAAAGCGGGAACAAAGCGCCGATGAAAACGACGAAAATCACCGACTTCATGCCGATGCCGAACCAGATGAGGATAAGCGGCAGGAACACCAGCCTCGGCGTTGCATTGATGGCGGTGATGAACGGATCGAAAATGTCGTTGATCAGGCGAGAGCGCCCCATGATGACGCCCAACGGCAGGGCGACGATGATCGAAAGGCCGAGCCCAAGGAGGAACGCGGTGGCGCTGAACTGCACCGCCGGCCACAACTTGCCGCTGGCGATTAAATCGCCGAGGGCTTCGACGACCATGATGGGCGTCGCAAAGAAAAGCTGCATGCCCTTGGAAAGGGTGAAGATGGTGGGCACAATCTGCCAAATCACGATCATGACGATGATAAAACCGCCGCCCAAAAAAGCGTGCTCGTATTTTTCCCGGAATGTTTTGCGGGTGATATCGGCGGAACGGATGTCGCTCATTTAGCTATCCTCCCCGCTCACATGCCGACGCGCCAGGGGAACGCGGTGCGCTCCGCCCAACGGATGCCTTCGGTGAAAAAGACGGCGATCACCATCAACGCCAGGATGTAGCCGAACATCCGGTCGAGCACATACATATCGCCGTACCACGCGATGCGGTAGCCGACCCCTTCGGAGGCGGCAAAAAATTCGCCGACCAGCACGCCGATCAGGCCGCGGCCGATGGCATAGCGGGCGCCGGCAATCACGAAAGGCAGGACGGTGGGGACAATGACGATTTTATAGAGATCCCATTCCTTGCCGCCGAAGGCGCGCACCGCGTTAATCAAAAGCGCATCGACCGAACGCACCCCGGCGTAGGAATTGAAGACGAACGGAAAGACGCAAAGGACGAAAATCAAGATCGCTTTGCCGGAAACGCCGACACCGAAGAAAATAATCACCAGCGGCGCGACGGCCACCAGCGGGCTGGCGTAAAGGGCGGTCAGCAACGGGTCCAGCGAATAGCCGACGCGTACGCGCTAGCCCATGACGACGCCGATCGGGATGCCGATTAAGATGGCGGCGCCGAAACCAAAAAACAGAGGTTTGCCGCTGGACATTAAATCGCGCCAAATAAGACCGCTTTCCATGTCGCGGTAGAGGCCTAAAAAGATCAGGCTCGGTTTCGAGATGATGAATTTGTTTAACGGGATCCACCACGTCAGCGTCGCTTCCCAGGCGAGGAAGAAAATGGTGATGGCAATCAGCCCTAAGATGACGCGCCGCCAATCGTCGTAGAATTTGGCGAGCCCGTTTTCGGCGGCGGAATTGGTGCCTTCGGCCATTAGGCGCGCACCGGTCCGCCCTGGGAATCGATTTCGTCTTTCAATTCGTTCCAGATGCTGAGTTTCAATTTGTTGAATTCGGGGGTTACCCGCATTTCGTAATCGCGCGGCCGGGGAAGCGGGATATCAATGATCGTTTTGGTGCGCCCGGGTCGTTTGGTCATGACAATCACCCGGTCCGACAAATACACCGCTTCTTCGATCTGGTGGGTGACGAAGAGGACGGTTTTTTTGGCTTCTTGCCAGATGCGTAAAAGTTCGGCCTGCATGATGTCGCGGGTTTGGGCGTCCAGGGCGGCGAACGGCTCGTCCATCAATAAGACGTCGGGATCGCTGACCAGGGCGCGGGCGATGCCGACCCGTTGTTTCATACCGCCCGATAACTCGTGCGGATAATGGCGCTCGAAGCCGACTAGGCCGACCATTTCGATGAATTTTCCGACCACGATCAGGCGCTCTTTTTTGCGGACGCCGCGAAGTTCCAGGGCCAGGCCGACATTGTCTTCGACCGTTCGCCACGGCAAAAGCCCAAATTCCTGGAAGACCATGGCGCGGTCCTGGCCGGGGCCGGAAACCCGGTTGCCTTTGATCGCCATTTCGCCCGAATTGGGCTGGATCAGGCCGAGAAGGACATTCAAGAACGTGCTTTTACCGCATCCCGAGGGGCCGACGATAGAAACGAATTCACCTTCGCCGACGGAGATATCAAAATCATGAAGGGCCGTAACCGGCGCGCGATTAGGCGGCGTGAACGTCAGGTTGACGTTTTTGGCCTCGATATATTCAACCGCCATTGGGTTGTCTCCCCGTTTAAAACTTTTGAACAAGACGCCGGATGCGGCCCCTTAAGTTCAGGTGACAAGAAAGCTTTTTTTTTAAGGGGGGTCCAGGATTATCTGGTAAGCGGGGCCTAATAAATTATCGCCCTTAATGAATTCTTAGCCGGCGCGGCTTAAACGGAGGACGGGAATGGGAGATTGAAGGGAAGGGAACGGGCCAATGGCATCTAAAACGGACAGCGTCACCCGGTTCACGCTTCGCGTCCGGACATTCGGCGAAGCGGTCGGCAATCTTCTGGTCGATGGCTTTCATCTCTTGGCGCTCTTCGGCATCGGCGCGACCATTGTTTGGGCGGCGGTGTTCGCCTTTATCGGCATGATGGAAAAAGGCAGCGCCGCGATCGACGACATCCTGCTGTTGTTTATTTACCTCGAGCTCGGCGCCATGGTCGGCATTTATTTCAAGACCAATCACATGCCGGTGCGCTTTCTCATTTACGTTGCCATGACCGCCTTGACCCGGCTTCTGTTCGGCTTCGTCAGTATCGAGCATTCCTCGGATGTGCGTATCGTAATCGTATCGGGCGCGATTTTGTTATTGGCGCTGGCGGTATTGGTCGTGCGCTACGGCTCCAGCAAATTTCCGGCTGCGGCGCCATCGCGCGGTGGGGAAGTCGAAGGCGGGGGATAAGGTTGGCTGGGGCGGGAGGATTTGAACCTCCGAATGCCGGCATCAAAAGCCGGTGCCTTAGACCACTTGGCCACGCCCCATCCGTTTTAACAATAGCGTCGGCAATCTACGCAACTCGGGCGCACCGGGCAACCTTTCGGCGCAGGTTGGGACTTATTTTTCATCAATGACGCTGATCCCGTCCCAGAGGGCGCCCGGCGGGTCCGCCAAATATCGCTCGCACCTCTCAAGAAAAAGCCTTGCGGCGCCGTCGCCGGGCGTCTTTTCAAGGCATGCTGTAAAGGCGCCGAGGGCAGCGGCAAAGGCGCCTGCGCGGTAATGGCCGAGACCGTCGGCGTAGCACTGAAGGGCCGCCGCATCGATGTGGTTGGCCATTAATTCGAATATGGTCACGGCGCCTTCCCGGCCTTTGACTTTGGCGGTATCCAATTCGCGGAAGCGGAACTGATCCGGCGCCGCCAATCCCGAATGAGAAAATTCGGTGAATATGGCGGCAACGCCGTAATGCTTTGTCAGGCCTTCCGTTCTGGCCGCAAGATTGGCGGCATCGCCGACGACGTTGGAATCGAGCCGGCCTTCGCCGCCGATGGCGCCCACCATCAAGGGGCCGGAATTGATGCCGAGCCCAAAATTGACGGTCATCTGCCCTTTTTTTTCCTGGCCTTGGTTGAAGCTTCGAGCGGCCGCCATGATGTCTGCCGCGCAGCGCAGTGCAGAATCGGCGGCGCCGGGAAACAAAGCCATAATGGCGTCGCCTTGATACTGGTTGATGAAACCTTTTTCGGCGGCGATGCGCGGCTCCATGACTTGCAGAAACTCATTGAGCCACGAAAAGGTATCGGCAGGACCCAGGCGCTCGGTCAAGGCGGTGAACCCACGAATATCCAAGACCAGTACGCTCATTTCCAACGAAGCGTTGTCGCCTGCATGGATGTCTTGGATCGTGTCTTTGTTCAACAGTTCGAGGAATTCGAAAGGAACAAAGCGGCTGTAACTGTCGGTCAGTGCAACCAGTTGGGCATTGTGAGCGCGAATTTCGTCGTTGAGTTGCCGGTTGACCCAAAGGGCGCCTGCCTGGCGCACCAGCACCGAAAAGGCCGAGGCCTGTTCGTCCGATATCGGATCGAAAATATCGGTGCTTTCCTTCGTTATGCCGCCGAGGATAAATCCGGCGAATTCTTCGTTCCTGTCCTGGAATGGGCAAAAGATGGCCTGATCCAGCCCAAGTTCCGGCCAGTTTTCCAATAAGGCGTCGCCGGGCGGCAAAACCCTGGCGTCGGATGTGGTAATCCATTCCGGAGAAAATGCGAGCCGTTCGGGTGGCTCTTCGAAGCCGAATTCGCCGGCCACAATCAAGCCGTCATTGTCTTTTGAGGGTTTTACGAACAACGCGACCTCAAATTCGAACGCCTCGATCACCGCTTCTAAGGTGAGGCCGAAGAAATCTTCCTCGGTTTCGGCATTCAAGGCGCCCACAATATAAGCCTGGAGGGTCCTGAAGCGCATCAACTCTTCATCGACCCGATCTTTGGTGCCGATCAACTCCTTTTGGGTAATCAGAAAGCGCCCGATTTCGGCTTCCAGCCGTTCGTTCTGGCGATGAATTTCAGAATTCAACTGGCGCGTGTTCCAAAGCGCCCCGGCCTGCTGCACGATGACGGAATAGGCGGAATGCAGATCGGCCGAAATCGGCTCGTAGATACCGGAATTATCCTTGGTGACGCCGCCTAAAATTGCACCGGCAAATTCGCCATCCTTATTACCGAAGGAACAGATGATCGCTTGATCAAGGTTAAGCGCCGGCCAGACATCTAGTATCGGCTCTCCCGCCCGGGCGATAATGCAGTCGCCGGCGCCGAACCAATCGGGCTGATAGGCCACGCTTTCCGGCGCTTCGCCGAAGCCAAATTCCCCCAGCACTTTCAGCCGGTCCTCTTGTTCGCCGGGCACTAGAAAGGCCGCTACTTCGAATTCGAAGGCTTCGATAATCGCTTCAAGGGTAAGAACCGAAAATTCTTCCTCGGTTTCGGCGCCGAGGGCGGCGGCGATATAGGCTTGGATCGCTTCGAACCGCATCAATTCGTCGTCGATCTGATCCTTGGCGCGGATCAAATCGCGCTGCAGGATCAAGTTCTGTCCGGCGTCAGATTGTTTGCTGGCTTGATCGGCCACCGGATTTTCCTGGTTATTTCAGAAGCTTAAGCCACTTCGTTTCGGACCAACGGAAATAGCGAGGTAGTATAGCTGTGGAAACGGTTCTTACCATTGATCTGGCAAAATTCGCTGTAGCCGTAAAGGCCGAGCCAAGGCACCGTGTCGTCACCGCAAAGTGGGTACTGCATTTTGGCGATGATCTCGTCTTTTAGGACGCGGTTGAACATATGGCGTCCGCGGGCCATGCAGTCAGCGTGGAATACGGCAACCGGGCGGCGGCCATCAAGTTTCGCCGCCATCCGTTCCATCAGCCGGTCAAGGCCGTCGAAGATATATTGCTCGTCGCGTTGCATGAGGACCATCTTGGTGCCTTCGGCCACCGAGGTCGGCAGATAGAAGGACTGATGGTCTTCCGACTTTTTAATCGGGACGTATAAAATTTGAGGATTGTCGTAGGCCCCACTATCGGTTTCGTCCAAATCTATACCCAAACCCGTTATCGGCAAGGTATCACCAGTTTCGCTTTCCGGCGGCAGGCCGAGTTTTGCCATCAATGCCGGCCATGCCGGCCCGCCATCGAGTTCGATGATGTGGTTGTTTTCCGATTTAGTTACTTCAAAGGTCATGCCTTCCAAGGGGACCGAACCGTGATGAACCCCCATCAGCACTTCCAACGACGGATCGGCAAACCCGACCATAATGATGCCGTCTTCCATGACGTCTTCACCGTGGAACTGGAAGGTGCCTTTGGCCTTGCCGTTATCGGCTGCGGTGGCCCCAAAAATCGGTAGGTCGGCCCCAAAAACTTTCTCCACCCCTTCGATTACATTATTCCCGGAAATATCCAGCCCGGCGCTAAGGATATAAATCATATTGGTGCCGGCCAGCTTGCCGCTCAATTCGCGGGCCGCGTCTTCGGCCAGTTCGGCCGAATTATTGCCATTAAGCCCAGTGCGGGACACTACCGCAACTTCATCGCCGGAAACGGCCATCACCGCCAGGGCGCGCATACTTTCGGACACACCTTCGCGTCCGATAACTCCGCTGCCGGTGCAGCCGATAATCTCGGCAGTGGGACAAGCGTCCTTGGCGGCGGCCAGTAATTGTTTGAAATTATGGCCGACAGTCGAATGAATGACCAAAACGGCGCAATCTTGGACATCTTCGCCATCGAACGCGCTGCTTATGCAATCGGTGATGGCTGATTTTGAATTGACCGAATTACTGATACCCGAATTGAAAGTCAGCATGTTGTTCCCGGTTATATTTGATTATCGTTCAGTGGGAAAATTCTACTAAATATATCAAGTTAGTGAAAGAGTGATCGAACTAAGTGTAGTTGAATTAAGCTTCATCCAGCAAGGATGCCGGGGCGATCCACCAGTTTCGGTGGGCTTTTTGGAATTTTTCCGCCGCTTCTTCTGCTTCGTCGGCATCGTCGAAAAGAGCGAAGCAGGTGGCGCCCGAACCGGACATGCGTGCAAGATAAGCGCCGGGAATTTCTGCGAGGCTTTTGAGGACATCGCCGATTTCCGGGGCCACTGAAATCGCAGCGGCGGTCAATTCGTTTTCGCGGCTGCTGAGGATATGGGCCAGTTCATCGGCGCCGCCCACTTGCTGGGTAAATCGCGCGGCCTTGCCAAATGCACCCGATCGATTGGCGAACACTTGGGGTGTCGGCAGATTGATGCCCGGATTGGCCAGCACCAGACCGGCCTTTGGCAATCGCGGGGAAGGTTCGATCACCTCGCCGAAGCCACCCACGAACGCGGCATGCGCGGCAAGGCAGACCGGTACGTCTGCGCCCAATCCGATGGCCAAGGCCATGAGATCAGCGCCGTCCGGCTTGATCTCCCAGTACTCAATGAGCGCGCTGATTGCCGCCGCTGCATCTGCGGACCCGCCGCCCAATCCGGCGGCCACTGGAATTCGCTTGGTCAGGCGGATAAGGGCGTTGGCCGGCCGGCCGGCGAGGTCGGCCAAGCCGCGCGCCGCCTTCAAAACGATATTTTCCCCCTTATCTCCGAGTGCGCTTTCAAGGGTTTGGGCGAATGGCCCGTCCACATCCAACTGGAGAGCATCGCTGGGCGTTATCGAAATGGTGTCACCGACATCGGCAAAGGCAATGAGCGAATCCAACTCGTGATAACCATCGCTGCGTTTGCCGGTCACGTGAAGGTAGAGATTAAGCTTCGCCGGGGCGAAGCGTGAGACGAGATTTGTCACCTTCGAGCGCTCTCTATAGTTTCTACAGACCCTTGCGTAGTTTTTCTTTAATCTTCGGGATGAATTCTTGTTCCGGTTCCAATATCAACGCGCGTTCCCACTGAAAGCGGGCTTCATTGCGGCGGCCGACTTTCCAATAGACATCTCCCAGGTGATCGTTGACGGTGGGATCTTCCGGGCGCAGAACCACCGCCCTTTCCAAATGCTTAACCGCTCCCTTGATATCGCCGAGCCGAAACAGCACCCATCCCAGGCTATCGACGATATAGCCGTCGCGTGGGCGCATTTTGACGGCGGTCTCAATCATTTTCCGCGCCCGGTCGAGATTCTTGCCTTGCTCAACCCAGGAATAGCCCAGGTAATTGAGGACAAAAGGCTGGTCCGGAGATAATTCCAGAGCTTTCAGGAAATCGGCTTCCGCCTGAGGCCAGTTTTTGATGCGTTCGTTGGCGATGCCATTGGTGTAAAGAAGCGCCCAATGCTGGCTTTGTAAAACGGGAATTCTGGATTTGGCGTCGGCATAGGCGCGCGTTGCTTCGCGGTAGCGTTTGCGCCGCCGCAATATATCGCCCATGCGAATCAGTGCATCATAGCGTTCGGTATTCTCGCGTGCCATGGAACGAAGTTCATGCACGGCTTCATCGACGTTGTCCTGGGAATCAAAATTATCGGCGATCCTCAGCCGCGCCGTCCATGCATAGGCCGGGTCCTTGGCCACTTTGCGGTATTCGTCGATCGCCGCCGCGTGCCGTTCGCTGGATTCCAGCGTCTCTGCGATCAGCAGGCGGGCAATCGTGAAATCCGGTTTTAAATAAACCGCCATCTGGGCAAATAGAATGGCTTGGCCTGCATTTTGCTCTTGTACCGATCCAGATAGGCTAAACAGCGCTTCGGCCGCCCCGTCGCTAGCACCGGCAATCATCGGACTTGGTTTTGCGCCCGATTTTAACCTCTTGTAATCGGCTGCTAGAAGGGTCGAGGCCGGGTGCGCTTTTTGGTACGTATCATAGAGGGATTTGGCGTCATCTTGGCGCCCGGCGCGTTCCAGATAATTTCCATAAAGCTGGGTCAGGCGAAGATTGGGCTGGCGTCTCTGTCCAATCGCATCTTTGTAATGCCTTTCGGCTTTGACGGCGCTTCCCGCCAATTCGATTATGAGCGCAGTGTGAGCGCCAAAGAGGATCGTGAAGGCGCGGTTCTGCTCGCCGGTGTCTAATTGAGCCAAGGCATCGTCGTAGCGTTTCAGGCCGACCAAGGTCCAGGCGCGCATCAACGGCAGGATAAATAGATCAAGGCCGCTTTTCGGCATTCCAGCTAAAATTTTATCTGCTGATGCCAAATTCCCGCTCTGAATATTGCCGAGCGCAACAAGTATCAGCGACAAATTATTACCATTGCCGGCTTTCTGGTCTGGCAATTGGCGCGCCAGGGGCAGGGCATCGTTAATGCGGCCTTCGGCGACCAACAGCGTAATAATACGCCGCTGGATATCGCGATTGCCGGGAAAGCGTTTTAAGGCGTTTTGATAAAACTCGATGGCCGCTTTGGGGTCCTGCGCATACTGGGCGTGGCGTCCGGCAAGGTAACTGCCAAGCGGAGATGCGTCCGCTGTATCGCCGCTCGCGAGGGCAATGGGAGCAAATAACCCGGCGCCTAAAATGGCGGCAAAGGCGAACCCCAATTTGCGCGTAATTTTTGCTATTTTCGATGCCACGTGGTCGTCTCCAAACTAAATATTTGCCGCCAGTTTAACCGTCCACCGCCTCGACCACAAATAACAATCGAGCTTCACATATTTGGGTAGTTGGGGCCGCCGCCGCCCTCGGGTACGACCCAGGTGATATTTTGGCTGGGGTCTTTGATATCGCATGTCTTGCAGTGCACGCAGTTCTGGGCGTTGATCTGAAACCGGGTGACGCCGGCTTCTTCGACAAATTCATAGACACCAGCCGGGCAAAAACGCGCTTCGGGTCCGTCGTACAGCGCCAAGTTCACATCCAGCGGCACATTTTCGTCCCGAAGGGTCAAATGGACCGGCTGGCCTTCTTCGTGATTGGTATTTGAGAGATACACCGAAGACGGTTTGTCGAAAGTGATTTTGCCGTCCGGTTTGGGGTAGTCGATTTTGCGCGCGCCGGCGGCTTTTTGCATCTGATCGTGGTCGGCGTGATTGGCCAAAGTCCAGGGCGCCCGCCCGAAAAACAAATAGGTCTCTAAGGCTGAATAGACCATTCCCGCCCAAAGGCCCCAGCGGAAGGACGGGCGGATATTGCGTACTTTTTTCAATTCCGCCCAGACCCATGTATTTTTCAATTTGTCCGGATAGGCGGTTAATTCCGCCGGCTGGTCTTCACCCGATAAGGCTTCGAACGCGGCTTCGGCGGCGGTCATGCCGGACTTCATCGCGGTGTGGCTGCACTTGATCTTGGGGACGTTCATGAAACCCGCCGCATCGCCGATCAAAGCGCCGCCCGGGAAACACAATTTGGGGAGAGACTGGAACCCGCCTTCGATCAGCGCGCGCGCGCCATAGGCAATGCGCCGCCCGCCTTCGAATAGGGGCTTGATTTTGGGATGCAGTTTGAAGCGCTGAAATTCATCGAACGGGCTCAAATAGGGATTTTTGTAATCGAGGCCGATAACAAAGCCAACTGCAACTTGATTGTCTTCCAGATGATAGATGAAAGAGCCGCCATAGGTGGCGCTATCCAGCGGCCAGCCCATCGTATGCATTACCGATCCCCGGCGGTGCTTGGCCGGGTCCACTTCCCATAATTCCTTGATGCCGATGCCATAGGTCTGCGGATCGGAATTTTTGTCGAGGCCGTAGCGTTCGATCAGAGATTTGGACAATGATCCACGGCAGCCTTCGGCAAACAGAGTGTAGGTGGCATGTAATTCGACGCCCGGCTGGTGGGTATCCGTCGGCTCGCCGCCTGCATCCAATCCCATATCGCCGGTGGCAATGCCCCGGACGCTGCCGGCATCGTCAAATAGGACTTCGGCGGCGGCAAAACCGGGGTAAATTTCGACGCCGAGGGCCTCGGCTTCGCCGCCAAGCCAGCGGCAGAGATTGCCGAGGCTGATGATATAATTGCCGTGATTATTCATCTGCGGCGGTGTCGGCAACGGTATCGCCGCAGAGGCGGTCAAATACAATAATTTATCGTCGGTGGCAGGTGTGTTCAAAGGCGCGCCTTTGCTTTGCCAATCGGGGATGAGTTCGTTCAGAACATTTGGTTCGAACACGGCGCCGGACATGATATGAGCGCCCACTTCGGAGCCTTTTTCAACGATGCATACACCGATCTCGCGGCTCTGCTCAGCGGCAAGTTGCTTTAGCCGGATGGCTGCCGCCAGCCCGGATGGCCCGGCGCCGACGATCACCACATCGTATTGCATTGATTCCCGTTCCATGTGCCATCTCTCCGATAGGTGGTCTTTCCGTATCCGACCATGTTATGACGATGCGATGGTGTCAACCGGCGCGTTGTTTGATAAGGTTCGGTCATGGCCGAATTAGAAACTTTACGAGATTCGCTGAATTGGCACTTGGAAGCCGGTGTCGATGAATGCATCGGTGAAATTCCCGTGGACCGCTTTGCCG
>JABMOP010000276.1 GCA_013204125.1 Rhodospirillales bacterium
ATCATGAGCGGGGCAAAAGCTTTCCGTCGCTTGAGCATGGGTTTGAAGACCCTTCTGGGCAGCCGCCGACAAGGGTTTTTCATCCCCTATCGCTACGCCGACAGCCTTCCTCCGCCTGGGACCCTTCCCGCCTATGGCGCATTGGAAGAAATATTCGAGGGCCGAGCCGGCGCCTTCGCTCAATTCATTCAAGATATCGAAAGCTTTTCGGCAGATTTAAAATCAATTGGCGAAAATAACCCGCCGCAGCCGAGATGGGATCAGGTTTGGTTCCCTCGCCTGGACGCGGCGGCAGCCTATTGTATTGTTCGCCAAGAAAAGCCTGCGCACATCATCGAAGTCGGTTCCGGCCACTCCACCCGCTTCATGGCACGCGCCATCAGCGACGGGGGACTGGATACGCACCTGATCGCAATCGATCCTCGACCGCGCGCCAATATCGAAGGCTTGGCTGTCGAATACCACCGCAAAACACTGCATGACGCGGACAAGAGTTTGTTCGGAACGTTAAAAGGCGGCGATATCTTGTTTATAGATTCCAGCCATATCCTGATGCCGGGCAGCGATGTGGACCACCTCGTAAATCGAATTTTGCCTGAACTGCCGGCCGGAGCGCTCATTCATATCCACGATATTTTCCTGCCCAGCGATTATCCCGCCGAATGGGCATGGCGCGGATATAACGAACAACAAGGCATCGCAGCTCTGATCCAAGGCGGCGCCTTTGAGATCGTGTTCGCCAGCCAATACGTGGTAAGCCGCCTTCCCCAATTGATGGAAAATACAGCAATCAACACCCTTCCCCTAGCGAAAGGCGCTTTTGAGACCAGTTTATGGTTGAGGAAGAAGTCTTAAGCCGGAACGCGGCTGGCACGGGTCACGATATAGAGGGCGATGGGCGATAATCCCGCCGCCAAAATCGCCGGCACCATCAAATTGTCCGAAGCTATCAACGCCATGATGGTTACGCTCAACCCCATCATGGAAACGGCCATGATTTTAGCCTTCACCGGTATTACCCGGTGGTTTTCCCAATTGATGAGCGTCGGGCCAAACAGACGATGGCCGTAAAGCCATTGGTGGAAACGGGCCGAAGAACGGGCAAATGCCCAGGCGGCCAGGATGATGAAAATCGTTGTCGGCATGCCCGGCGTGACCACGCCGATGGTACCCAATACGACGCATAACCAGCCGAAGACGATCAGCAGCGGCCTCAGGTAAGGCTTGGCCCTCGGAACCGGGCAATAATCGGTGATGACAGTTTGTTCGCTCATGAACTAGATATGGAGACGAGCGGCGCGGATTTCAATATTAAGGAAAACCGTTATTTGGGTTCAGGAAACCCTTAGTTTTCCGGCCTTATCCATCAATTTCTGGCTTTCTATGAGCGTCTTGTGCCCATCCGCCACCTTTTGCGCCCAGGCCCACCAGCCGTCTTGGAGAACGAAATTTGAATAATCAGGGTGCTGCATGACCAACAATTTGAATATGTGCTCGATATGGGGTTGGGTTATCTCGTTCTCGGAGAGCGTGCGGATCGAAATGCCGTCGGTGGCCTCCCTACCCGCGTGCTTACCATGCGCCCAGCCGTAATCATCAAACAAGATCCATCCGCCCGGGCGCAATAATTTATCGACCAGGAAAAAGGCGAGCCCATCGATGGTCCAATTCTTCGGCCCGTCGATAAAACAAAAATCATAACACGGCGCGCAGACACCATTCTGGCTTTGCTGTTCGATCTTTTCTTTCAAAAACCAAGTGTAGGAGTTTTTCTGCCGGTGAATGGAGACGCGGGGCTCCAGACCGGAGCCATCGAGAAGCATTTCGATATTGGGCGTACGGGCAGCCGAGCTTTCCAGATCGACACTATCCAAATACCCATCCCCGGCCTGATCCAGGGCGCCGGCGATATAAATAGAAGAAACCCCGTGGGCGTGACCAAGTTCCAGGCATGCTTGGGGTTTGGCTTTTAATATGTGGCTGTAAAGCTCCCAGCCCTCATCTATGCCTAAATAAGGTGTGTCGCCAACGACGCGTCTAATTTCCTCGAACGTCATGTTGGGCATCCTAGGGGAAGGTGGGCCGGGCCTTATTTATAAGGATCGGCGGCGTCTCTGAGACCATCGCCAAAGAAATTGAAGGCCAGAACGGTGATAATGACCGGAACCGCCGGCAATAAAAGCCAAGGATAGAGCGCCACCGCTTCCAAGTTCTGTGCTTCGACCAGCAACACGCCCCAGCTTGTGATCGGTGGGCGAAGGCCAAGCCCGAGGAAGCTAAGCGCCGTTTCCGCCAGGATCATCGACGGAATGGACAAGGTCGCCGACGCGATCAAGTGGCTCATGAAATTGGGCAGGAGATGGCGGGCAATAATACGCCTGGGCGACGCGCCCATCAGCGCGGCGGCGGTGCAAAAATCTTCTTCCCGAAGCGCCAGTAATTTAGAGCGGACCGCGCGCGCAAGACCCGGCCAATCCAACAAGGCCAAAATCATTGTAATGCCGAAATAAATGGCGACCGGAGACCAGGTGACCGGCAAAGCCGCCGAGAGCCCTAGCCATAGCGGGAGTTCGGGCATCGAGCGCAGCACTTCGATGGTTCGCTGCGATAGGTTATCCACCCAGCCGCCGAAATAACCCGCAGCCCCGCCAATGGAGATCCCCAAAATAAAGCTGAGGATGATGCCAACCAACCCAACGGTTAACGATATGCGTGTGCCATAAAGAATGCGCGACCAGACGTCGCGGCCCAAGCGATCCGTTCCTAACCAGAAAAAGGTGCCGCCCTCCGCCGCGCAAACCACATGTTTATTGCTCTCGAAGCCAAGCCAGAAGGTGTATTTTTCGGCGCTGCAGAAAAATCTTAGCGGTTGGACTTTGGTTAGGTCGTGCGTGTATTCGCGCTTCAAGGTCGTCATATTTAGCTTGTAGTTGAGCCCGTAAACAAAGGGGCCTTGGAATTTACCTTCGTGAAAGAAATTAATGGATTGCGGCGGCGCGAATATATGATCCGTGTGCCGGATAGTCAGATTATAGGGCGCCAGAAATTCGGTAAGGAGAATTGAAAAATAAAGCAGGAATAATATGGCGCCCGAATAAACCGCAAGTTTATGACGCTTCAAGCGCCACCACATCATTTGCCATTGGGACGCCAGATAAAAGCGTTCCTGTTCGGGGCTGAGTTCTTCTATCTCAAACGGATCAAACGGATCAGGAGATACAAAATGCTCAAGCTTCTCGCTCATCGGTTTCCACCCCCCAAGCGAATGCGGGGATCAAGAACCGCCAGCAACAAATCCGATATGAACATGCCGACAACCGTCAGTACAGATACAAACAACAAAAATGAACCCGCCAGGAACATATCTTGACTGAGCAAAGCGTCGAGCAAAATGGGCCCAGTTGTCGGTAAGTCCAAAATCACGGCAACGATTACCGAACCCGATACCACCTGCGGCAAAAGATTACCAATATCTGCGATGAACGGGTTGAGCGCCATACGCAGCGGGTATTTCATCAAAAGTCGGAAGCGCGGCAACCCCTTGGCGCGGGCGGTGGTGACATATTGTTTGTGCAATTCATCCAGGAGGTTGGCACGGAGGCGACGGATCATGCCCGCAGTACCTGACGTGCCGATAACCACCACCGGCACCACCAAATGTTCCAAAATGGAAAGCGCCTTAGCGAAGGACATGGATTGATTTTCGAATATCGGGTCCATGAGCCCGCCGATGCTGGTGCCATAAAATTTCTTAGCCAAAAACATCATGATCAGCGCGAGCAGGAAATTTGGCGTCGCCAAACCGATGAAACCGACAAACGTCAATCCGTAATCGCCCCAACTGTATTGATGGGTCGCCGAATAAACGCCAATCGGAAATGCAACGATATAGATAAATAGGATTATGGAAAAATTGAGTATCAGAGAGTTCACAAACACATCTCCGATAATCTCCGACACCGGCAAATTATGTTCGATCGAGCGGCCGAAATCACCTTGTACAATTCCGCTCACCCAAATGACGTATTGCTGCCACATGGGTTTATCTAAATGATATTCTTCTTTCAGGAAGGCGATCTTCTGCGGATCGACGCTTTCGCCCTGGGATTTTAGTTCGGTGATGTATGTTGTTAGATAATCTCCTGGCGGCAATTGGATGATAACAAAAACCAATGCGCTGACCACTACCAGGGTCATGATCATGATAAATATGCGCCGGGTTAAGTACCCAATCATCTTGGAAATTCACTTAAATGTTTCATCATGGTCATTTGCTTTGATTTTTCTCATCGTCGAGCCAAAAACTGTCCGGTCGGTAAACACCAAAATGCGCGCCTGGATCCCAATTATAGATCGCGACCTTGGGCACATTTCTCAACAATTTGTTGACAACGACGACCTGCGGCACGCTGGCAATGAGGCCAATCGAATAAACTTGATCCGAATAGATGTCCATCATGCGGTGCCATATTTTTTTTCGCTCCACCTGGCTGCGAGCGCGCCGCCAAGCGACGTTCAAGTCAATCAACTGTTGCGGCAACTTCATATCGATTGCCTCACCGGACTTACCGCGGGTTTCGATAAATTGGCCCCATTTCGGCCATTGCAATTGTTGCTGCGACGTCGGGGCGAGTCCGTTGGGGCTAGAAATGTCGCTGGCAATGCCATTTTCCAACCCGAACCACATCGATACCTGGACCAATCCGCTGAATATACGGCGGCGCAGCACATCACGGTTAAGCGGCTTGGAAAAGAGCTTGATACCAATACTGGCCCATGAATCGCGGATCAGTTCCAGCAAATCAGCAGGCTCCGATTCTTCGGTGGAAAAGGCTAAGGTGATTTCCAATGGTTTGCCATTGGCCATGAGCCGAGTGCCTTGAGAATTACGCTTAGTTAATCCCAATTGGTCCAAAATTTTATTAGCTTCTTTAACATTGAATTTGGTCCAACGCTTAGCAAAGACCGCGTCATAGAGAGGGCTTTCAGGAAGCAGCATGTTTCCCGCTTCGCGCGCCAAGCCATAATAAATGACCTGATTGATTTCGTGCCGGTCGAAGCCCATCGAAAGTGCGCGCCGGAAC
>JABMOP010000005.1 GCA_013204125.1 Rhodospirillales bacterium
GATCCCACATCTCTGTCCGCTCAGCAGTTGTAAAACCCCGACGATATCTTTGAACCATTTTTATACACTCCATCTTTCCAATTAAGATAAAGTGTTGCGTCGATCAGTTGAGACCACCGAGGTAATCCGTATTATCTATCGGACAAATTGCCAGGAGCGCGGAACATGCAGACCCGAAATCGCATATTCGATGACCTCGCCAAAGTCGCCAACAGTGCCGCCGGCACCTTCGCCGGTGTCAAAGATGAGGTAGAGTCACTGGTCAAAAGCCGAATCGAAGCTTTGGTTGCCGATTTGAAGTTGGTGGGCAGAGAAGAATTCGATACCGCCATGGCCATCGCCGTCAAAGCGCGCGAAGAGCAGGAAAAGCTGGAGAAAAAAGTAACGGCCCTGCAATCGGAGATCGAGAGCCTAAAAAAAGGGACGGCGACCAAGGCCAAACCGACCAAGGCTAAGCCCAAAAAATAGCCTCTCCGGGCGGCCGAAATTTTAAGGCCGCGCCGCAGTTTTGAATTTTTTCTCGGTTTTCGAGCCCGGAGCGAAATGCCACTTGCACGCCAACACGGCTTCTGTCAGGCTACAATTTGTGCCTAGCAGCGCTCGATATACCAGATATAGGCTAAATTCATAATCCCGGTGCTGCACGAGGGTGGTTTAGTTCCGGAGGCGTCTACATGGCTCGGCTGAGTGTTTTGGAGCAATCCACCCAAGACTATCCCCTAGACGTCGTTGAACAGGTGGTTGATGCTTTGGGGTGGCGTCTGCACCGCATTGAAGACGACGAAATGGCGGCTGAATTCCGCGGCAATTGGTGCGATTACAGTTTGCATTTCGCGTGGGCCGAGGATATCGCCGCGATCCACATCACCTGCGCCATTGATATTCGCATTCCGGCCTATAAGCGGACCGGGGTTTACGAGTTGCTGGCGCTCATCAACGACCGCATGTGGCTCGGCCATTTTTGCCTTTGGCCGGGCGAAGAAATTCTTATGTATCGTCATGCGCTGCCCTTGCGCGGCGCTGAAAAACTGGCGCGCGAACAAGTCGAAGATTTGCTGGAAGTCGCGGCGTCGGAATGTGAACGGTTTTATCCGGCATTCCAATATCTTGTTTGGGGCGGCAAGTCTGCGGCGGACGCGCTGGAAGCCGCAATGATCGTCACCGTCGGCGAGGCATAAATACCAATGCCGACTGATCCTGCCGGCCCTCCAATTGGCAATATTCTTCTCGTCGGATGCGGCAAGATGGGCGGCGCGCTGCTCGGCGGTTGGATCGAACAAGGCATAGCCCCGCAAAATATCACCATCATTGAGCCGAACGAAACGGCCCTCCCAGGCGCCATGCCGGCGGAAATTGGCGTTTGCGCCGCGCTTGATGAGCTAAGCGATGATTACCGGCCGCAAACGGTTTTGTTCGCCGTCAAACCCCAGATCATGGCCGATGTGGCGCCGCCCTATGCCCGCTTTGCCGATGGTGCAGTGTTTGTATCCATCGCCGCCGGCAAGACGATCACCAATTTTGAAGAAATGCTGGGCAGCGATGCTGCGATTATTCGCATCATGCCCAATACGCCGGCGGCGATTCGCCGCGGCATTTCCGTTGCTTGCGCGAATGCTTCGGTCTCAGATGCAGCGCGAGACCGCGTCAGCTGTATGCTTGGCGCCGTCGGTGAATTGGCCTGGATCGAGGACGAAAATTTGATGGACGCGGTAACCGCGGTTTCGGGGAGCGGGCCGGCTTATGTATTTTTGCTTGCCGAATGCATGGCCGCCGCCGGTATCAAAGCCGGCTTGCCGGAAGAATTAGCCATCGCCCTGGCCCGCGCTACAGTTAGCGGTTCGGGCGAATTGATACGGCAATCCGTTGAGACGGTGGGAACATTACGCCAAAATGTAACCAGCCCCGGCGGCACCACCGAAGCCGCCCTTGGCGTCCTTATGGCAGATGATGGATTGCAGAAATTGATGGACACGGCCATCGCCGCGGCGGCCAAACGATCAGAAGAATTGGCCAGCTAATCCGTGGCAACGCGGCCACGCGACACGCGCGGCCCCAATAATTCTTTCAATTTGGCGAGGCCTCTCGCCTCGAGCTGGCGCACCCGGTCTTTGGATAAATTTAGATCGCGGCCCAACGACGCGAAGGTCTGCTTGGCCTCGGTAAAATAGCGACCCCGAATTATAAATTGTTCGCGGTCAGGCAACTTGGCTAAAGCCCTGGCCAACAAATCACCGAGCGCTTTGTGTTCTCCTTCGGCGACTAATTTATCTTCTGCATTGGTTTGATCACTCGGCAATTGTTCGAGCCAGCTTTCGCTATTCGTGTCGTCCTTATTTATCGGAATATTGAGGGACAAATCCCGATTGGCAATGCGGCGCGCAATAGATATTACATCGGCCGCCTTGGTTTCAAACCGCCCAGCCAACTTGGCGGCGAAGTCTTCGCCGAGCGCATCCGCGCCTTCTAAAAATTCTGAGGTCATCCGGCGCAACTGCAAAAAAAGAGATTTTTGCGCCGACGAAGTGCTGAACCGGACAAGCGACCAAGAACGAACCACATGGTCCTGCATCGACGCCCGAATGGACCACATGGCATAAGTGGCAAGGCGCGCGTCCTTTTCGGGGTTGAAGCGTTTTATGGCTTTCACCAGCCCAACCATGCCTTCTTGGATCAAGTCGGACATTGGCACGCCCGATCGGCGGTAGCTGCGCGCAATCTTGACGACGAAATTCAGATGGCTCGCAACCAGTCGATTTGCAGCATCCTTATCGCCGGCACCGGCGCGGCGGGCAAGTTCGCGCTCTTCTTCGGCTTCGAGGAAGGGCGCTTGGCTATATCGAGGCCCGGTGACTTCGGTCATCTTCGATTGGTCCCTAGTGGATCGCACTCGGCGAGGATCATATAGAATAAATAATCAAATCCCCACAAAAAAATGAATGACTCCAGGGTTTTATGGCAATCTACTTTCGGTGCATTTCAATTCGAGCTAAACTGCATTTCAACAAAATAACTGAGGAGAGCGGGGCATTGGCGAAACGGCCCGACACGGAATGGCGTATAATTGCGGCGGCCCTCGAACTTGGTCGCGTTGAGGGTTGGCGATCGGTGACACTTACCCGTATCGCCGAGGAGACGAAAATTCCCTTAAGTGGTGTTATATCACGCTTTCCGAACAAAAATTCGATCCTTGATAAATTTAGCCGGCGCATCGATGCCCAAGTGATTGCCGGCGCCGACGAAGATAGTAGTTCCATCCGCGACCGTTTGTTCGATTTAATCATGCTGAGGTTCGATGCTCTTCAGCCCCATAAAGAGCAATTGCGCTCGATCTTGCGCCAAACAGTGCCGTTGGACCCAATTGCCGGGCTGTCCGGAATTTGCGCCCTTATGCGCTCAATGAATATGATGCTTGAATTTACCGGCGTTTCCACCGCCGGGCCGCTCGGCCGGTTAAAAGTTAAGGCGCTGGGTTTTGCATATTTAAGTGCTGCCAGGGTTTGGCTTGGCGACGAAAGCAAAAATTCTGAAAAGACCATGGCGGCGCTCGATCGGTCGTTGGCGCGCCTGGAAAACCTAGCCGAAATGTTCCTAATCCGCACCGACGGCGATGATGCACCGGCTAAATCGGCAGGGTAAGAAGCGCCCTCAAGCCTCCCGCGGGCGAGCGGTCTAACTGAATATCACCGCCGTGGCTGCGCATGATATCGCGGGCAATGGAAAGGCCAAGACCAACACCGCCGGTTTCCGGGTTGCGCGACTGTTCCAACCGGATAAACGGTTTGAACGCATCTTCGCGGCTTTCTTTGGGAATTCCAGGCCCGTCATCATCGACTACAATTTCGATAGACTCGCCGCGCTTTCCCGCCCGGATAGAGACATGCTCGCCATAGCGGCCTGCGTTTTCAACAATATTGGTCAAGCAGCGCTTGAAAGCATTGGGCCGCACAGGGACAACAAAATCGTCTTCGGTATGCAGATCGATAACCGCACCCTTGCGTCCCGATTGTCCGACAACTTCATAAAGCATCGCCGAAATGTTGGTTGGTTTCTGCGCTTCGTCGCCTTCGCCGCGGGCAAACGCCAAATAAGCTTCAAGCATATGCTCCATGTCGGCGATATCGCCCTTCATTTCGAGCGCGCCCTCGTCGTCTTTGAACATTTCCAGTTGCAGCTTCATGCGGGTCAACGGCGTTCGCAAATCGTGCGAAACGCCGGCAAGCATATCGGTGCGCTGTCCAATTTGCCGCTGGATGCGATCACGCATGGAAATGAACGCCGCCGCCGCACGGCGCACTTCGGTTGCGCCTTCCGGCTTGAAGCTCGGTGCATCCCGACCCTTGCCGAAATTATCAGCCGCCGCCGCCAGCCGGCGGATCGGGCGCACCTGATTGCGCATAAAGATAGTTGCCACACCAAACAAGATCATCGAGGTGCCGACCATCCAAAGCACAAATATATAAGTGGTCGAACTAAACAGGCGTTTGCGGTTAACGACGACGTCCAAAACGCCGCCGCCCAATTGTACGGCGATGGCAATTTTCCGGTCGATCGAAGCGGTATCCACCTTGAAGGGCCGCTTGACCGCTTCGCGCAGTGCACGATCGAGGATATTGTCTTGAACACCGATTTTCCCCGCCGGGACGTTGGCTAGAATCTTACCCTCGCGGTAGGAAACATCCATCCCCATCGTGGAGGCCGCTAAGGCAAGAATTTCGGCGCGATCCTTAGGCCCTGGACTGCGGTGCATCAGCTCTATAATTGCCGCAATATCGCCCGTTAGACCGCGCGCCAAACGCAAGCTCACCTTATTCCAGTGGTTCTCGTAAAACACGAGGGCGGAGACCAGTTGCAGCAATATCAAAGGAATGACGATAATTAATATCGACCGTCCGAGAAGACTGCTTGGAAGAATTTTTTTAATTACGGCTATTTTTCGGCTCCCGCTGATAATCCGGCTGATTCTGCCGCCGGCTAGAAACTTAATCCGGTCTTAGAATGTAACCTTGGCCGCGTACGGTTTGGAGGTATCTAGGTGTTTTCGGATCGGGCTCGATCTTTTGGCGTAGGCGATTCACCTGCACATCCACCGTTCGCTCGCCGCCGCCCGGCATCAAAATACGCATCAGCTCGTCGCGACTGAATATAGCGCCCGGTCGTTCGGCCAACAATTTCAGAAGTCTTCGCTCCGAGGACGTCAGTTGAACATGCGCGCTGCCCCGGCATAATTCTTCGCGTTCCAAATCAAACACAAATTCGCCCAGATGCGCTTTGGCAGGGACCGCGATGTCTTCGCTCGGTCGGCGTTGCAATATATTGCGGAGACGCAGGAGAAGCTCGCGCGGCTCGAACGGTTTGGTCAAATAGTCGTCGGCGCCGCTTTCCAATCCACTAATCCTGTCATCGGCTTCGCCCATTGCCGTTAGCATGAGAATCGGCACCGGATTACTGGCGCGGATGGATTTTGCAAAATCGATACCGTGTTCACCTGGCATCATAAGGTCGAGGACAATCAGATCAAATTCGATACTGGCCATTTTGGCGCGCGCGCCCTGTGCGTCTTCGGCGGAGGTGACGCGAAAACCATTTTCCCTAAGATATTTTTGTAACAATCCCCTGAGCCGGTCATCGTCATCGACAACAAGAACATGGGTTTCCGGGTTCATGACCCGCCGCCATTGGGATTTGGGATATGAGTGTCTTCGCCGACCATGTTTTTCAGCACCCGGCGGAAACCTTCAACACCTTCTGGGCCGGCGGCGGCAAAGGCGCGCTGGAGCCGCGCCCGTTGATCCGCCGAGACACGAAGTTCGAGTTGGCGGCCGGTATCGGTCAGGCGCAACAACCGAAGACGCCGATCATCAGCGCCCTGGGTCTGATTAACAAAGCCTTCGCGGATCAATTGGCTAAGCACACGCGATAAGCTTTGTTTGGTAATATTGAGGATCGCCAGCAATTCGCTCACCGTGATGCCCGGATTGCGACCGACAAAATGAATGACACGGTGATGGGCGCGGCCGAAATTATAGGCTTCAAGAATATTATCAGGTTCCGCCGTGAAATCGCGATAGGCAAAAAACAAAAGCTCCATGGCGGAACGAATTTCATCCTCCGTATAGACTTCATTTGAATTCGCGATATTTTTTATTGCGTCCATGATGTCCGTCGCTGGCTCCAAGCGCACACGCTCCAAGGGCATTTCAATATATGTCAGTGTTATTGACATATATGACAGATAGTGCTACCCAACGCAACAACATTACGTTCCATCAGGTTTATAAGAAAGAAAACATTATGACATCGGCGGCATTTCACGATATGGACGGACTCATCTGGTATGATGGGGAACTGGTCGATTGGCGCGAAGCCAAAATTCATGTTTTGACCCATGCACTTCATTACGCATCCTGCGTATTTGAGGGCGAACGGGTTTACGGCGGCAACATATTCAAGCTGCGCGAACATTCCGAACGCCTGTTGAATTCCGCCAAAATCCTGGGCTTTAAAATCCCCTATAGCGTCCAAGAAATCGACGCCGCCTGCAAAGAAGCCTGCGAAGCCAATGGCATCGTCGATGGGTATGTACGCCCGGTCGCTTGGCGCGGCAGCGAAACAATGGGCGTTTCGGCGCAGGACGCCATAATTCATGTCGCCATCGCGGTTTGGGCGTGGCCGTCTTATTTTTCGCCCGAAGCCAGGGACAAAGGCATCAGCCTCAGAACGTCTGTCTGGCGGCGCCCGCCGCCCGATACGGCGCCTGTCCATGCCAAGGCGGCTGGTCTTTATATGATCTGCACCATGTCCAAGCACGACGCCGAAGACGCCGGCTACGACGATGCGCTTATGCTTGATTGGAAAGGCCGGGTCGCCGAAGGCACCGGCGCAAATATTTTCGTCATGTTCAAAGACGGCAAAATCAACACCCCGCCGGCGGAATGCTTTCTCGACGGCATCACGCGGAAAACGGTGATGGAACTGGCTGTTAAGCGCGGCTATGAAGTTATCGAGCGGCATATCGAACCGGAAGAACTGGCAGACGCTACCGAGATCTTCGTGACCGGCACCGCCGCCGAAGTTACGCCGGTTGGGCGCATCGACGATATGACTTTCACCGTCGGCGAGATTACCAAGACACTCCGCGCCGATTACGAAGAATTGGTTGGGCGGCCTTCCGAAGGCGCGGCGAGCGCGGCTTAACGC